>NZ_JBJLSH010000019.1:0-71741 GCF_050871905.1 Kineococcus haloalkalitolerans | reverse complement strand
AAATTATAAAAAACAACACCCCCCCCGGGCACCCCCGCCCCCCCCCCCCGCCCCCCCCCCCCCCGGCGCCCCCGGGCACCGGTCAGGCGCAGGGGACCGCTGCACCCACGGTCAGCCCGTACTGGGCGCGCTCGTCGAGGAGCAGGTGCACGAGGTCGCGGCCCTCCTGGGCGGTGGGGACGACGACACCGCCGTCACCGGCCGGCTCGGTGCGCAGCCCGTGCAGGGCGAGCACGTCGGCGGTGGCCGCGGCCTGGCCGGCGTCCAGGCGGTACCCGCACGGGGGTGCGAGGTCCACCTCGTCCGGGTCGGGCAGTTCGTTGTCCGCGCCGGCGAACGCGACCGGCGTCCGCACGGCCGCGCTGCGGGCCGCGGACGCCGCCGTCGCGTCGGCGATCTCCGCGCGCCGTTCGGCGACCAGGCCGAGGGTGGCGCGGGCAGCGGTCAGCTGGGTGCTCACCCGCCGCTGGTTCAGCAGCGCTGGGTTCTGCTCCTCCAGCGCGTCCGCCGGGGCGTTGCTGGCCTCCACGAGGATGCCGAGGCTGTGCTTGAGGCCCGTGGTGTTGCGCAGGATGCGCTCCTGCCCGTCACCCGCGCGCTGGGCGTACACGTTCCCGTCGGGGTCGTAGCGGTACCCGTAGATCCCCGTGGAGTTCCCCGTGGCGGCGACCGCGGGCAGCACCGCGTCCTCGGTCAGGACCACCGACAGGTCGTGCACGCGCTCGTCGACGTTGCGGTTGCGCGGCCACAGCGCGATGAGGTCCCGGTCGTAGGTGCCCGGCGTGGGCCCGTACTCGTGCAGGTCGTGCACGACGTCGGGGCGCAGGTCGCGGATCAGCGCGGCCAGCGCCCGA
The DNA here is from genome assembly GCF_050871905.1 of Kineococcus haloalkalitolerans. Taxonomy (NCBI): domain Bacteria; kingdom Bacillati; phylum Actinomycetota; class Actinomycetes; order Kineosporiales; family Kineosporiaceae; genus Kineococcus; species Kineococcus haloalkalitolerans. The sequence goes on along the minus strand of NZ_JBJLSH010000019.1, from coordinate 70,887 downwards.
CCCTCCTCGGTCTCCAGCAGCAGGTGGTCGCGGTTGATGTCCAACCCCAGGCTGTTCTCCCGCGTGTCCGCGGCCACCCCGTCGGGGTTGACCGTCGGCACGAGCAGGACCGTGGTGCGCCGCAGGAGGTCCAGCGTCGCGGGGTCGGTCGTCGCGGCGAGGTCGCGGGCCAGCGACAGGCACGCCTCGCGGCCGCTGGGCTCGTCCCCGTGCTGGGTGCAGCTGAACAGCACCGAGCTGCCGCGGGCGATCGCGGCCGGGTCGGCGGTGGCGCCGACGGTGACCAGCTGCACGGGCCGCCCCTGGGCGGTGCGGGTCAGCTCGGTGACGGTGAGGCGCTCGCTGCTCTCGTCGAGGGCGGCCAGGAAGCGCTGCTCCTCCTCCAGCGTGGTCCAGGCGGCGCCGCCGCTCAGCTCGAAGCCGGTGCGCAGCCCGCCGGTGACGGCGGGGGCGGGCAGGGCGGGGGACGCGGCGGTGGCGGGGGCGGCCGCCGAGGGGGCGGCGACGGCGGTCACCGCGCCGCCGGTGAGGAGGGCGCCCGTCAGGGCGAGGGCCAGGCAGCGGGTGCGTCGGTGCACGGAGCGGCTCCTGTGAGATCTCGGTGTCACGGCTGTGTGACGAGTGGGGCACATGCGACCACGAGCCGTGCTCGACCACAACCCCCCCGTGAGGGACCGGTGTCGCGGGACCACGTCCCGGACGCGCGACGGCCCGCCCCCCGGTGGTGGGGAGCGGGCCGTCGGCGCGGGCGGTTCAGGCGGTGAGCTCGGCGGCCACCAGTTCCGCGATCTGCGCGGTGTTCAGCGCGGCGCCCTTGCGCAGGTTGTCGCCGCACACGAACAGGTCGAGCGTGTTCGGGAAGTCCAGCGCCTGCCGGATCCGCCCGACGACCGTCGGGTCGCCGCCCACGGTGCGCGCCGGCGAGGGGAACACGCCGTTCGCCAGGTCGTCCTGCACGTCCACGCTCGGCGCGGCCTCCAGCGCGGCGCGGGCCTCGGCGACGCTGACGTCGGAGGCGAACGTCGCGTGCACCGCGAGGGAGTGCGTCGTCAGCACCGGCACCCGCACGCAGGTGGCGGACACCTTCAGGTCCGGGATGCCGAGGATCTTGCGGGACTCGTTGCGGACCTTCAGCTCCTCGCTGGTCCAGCCGTCGTCCTTCAACGACCCCGCGACCGGGATGACGTTGAGGACGAGGTTCTCCTGGAACGGCGAGTCCTCGCCGAGCTTGGCGGTCACCGCGGCGGCGGTGTCCCCCGAGCGCTGGCCGAGCGTGCGCTGGCCGGCGACGACCTCCAGCTCGTCGTACAGCCGGTCCACGCCGGGCTGCCCCGCGCCGGAGGCGGCCTGGTAGCTGGCGACGACGAGCTCGGTCAGCTGCCACTTGTCGTGCAGGGCGCCGAGGGCGTCCATCATCGTCAGGGTCGTGCAGTTCGGGTTGGCGATGATGCCCTTGGGGCGGTTCCGCGCCGCCGCGCCGTTCACCTCGGGCACGACCAGCGGGACGTCGGGGTCCATCCGGAACGCGCCGGAGTTGTCCACGGCGACCGCGCCGCGCTCGGCGGCCACGGGCGCCCACTGCGCCGACACCTCGTCCGGCACGTCGAACATCGCCACGTCCACGCCGTCGAAGACCTCCGGCGACAGCGCCCGCACCACGACGTCCTCGCCGCGCACGCGCAGGACCTTGCCCGCCGACCGCGGCGAGGCCACCAGGCGGATCTCGCCCCACACGTCGGGCCGCTCCGACAGGATCCCCAGCATCACCGAGCCGACGGCGCCGGTGGCGCCGACGACGGCCAGGGTGGGCTTGCGGGTGGTCGTCTCGCTCATCGTCCCGTCCCTCCGTAGACCACGGCCTCCGCCTCGGCGTCCAGCGCGAACGCGGTGTGCACCGCGCGCACCGCGTCGTCGAGCTGGTCGGCGCGCGTCACGACGGAGATGCGGATCTCCGACGTGCTGATCATCTCCATGTTGATGCGCTGCGCGCCCAGGGCGTCGAAGAACTTCGCCGACACCCCCGGGTGCGAGCGCATCCCGACGCCGATCAGCGACACCTTGCCGATCTGGTCGTCGTACTCCAGCCGCTCGAAGCCGATCGAGGACTTCACCTTCTCCAGCGCCGCGGTGGCCGTCTGGCCCTCCGCCTTGGGCAGCGTGAAGGAGATGTCGGTGCGGCCGCTGGCACCGATCTGGTTGTTCTGCACGATCATGTCGATGTTGATCTCGGCCTCGGCCACCGCGGTGAAGATGGCGGCCGCGGTGCCCGGGGTGTCCGGCACGCCCACGACGGTGATCTTCGCCTCGCTGCGGTCGTGCGCGACACCGGAGATGATCGGCTGTTCCACGGGTTCCTCCGAGGCGGTCTGGCTGAGGGCGGCGGGCACGGGGGCGTCGGTCACCCACGTCCCCTCGTGCGGGCTGAAGGAGCTGCGCACGTGGATCGGCAGGTCGTAGTTCCGGGCGTACTCCACGCAGCGCAGCATGAGGATCTTCGCGCCGCAGGCCGCCATCTCCAGCATCTCCTCGCTGGAGATGCGGCTGATCTTGCGGGCCGCCGGGACGATGCGCGGGTCGGCGGTGAACACGCCGTCGACGTCGGAGTAGATCTCGCAGACGTCGGCGCCCAGCGCGGCGGCCAGCGCCACCGCCGTCGTGTCCGAGCCGCCGCGGCCCAGCGTGGTGATGTCCTTGGTGTCCTGGCTGACGCCCTGGAAGCCGGCGACGATCGCGATGGCGCCCTCGTCGAGCGCGGAGCGGATCCGGCCGGGCGTCACGTCGATGATGCGGGCCTTGCCGTGGGCGGAGTCGGTGATGACCCCGGCCTGCGAGCCGGTGAACGAGCGCGCCTCCAGGCCCAGGTTGGAGATCGCCATCGCCAGCACGGCCATCGAGATGCGCTCGCCGGAGGTGAGCAGCATGTCCAGCTCGCGCGCCGGCGGCATCGGGGAGACCTGCTCGGCGAGGTCGATCAGCTCGTCGGTGGTGTCGCCCATCGCCGAGACGACGACGACGACCTCGTGCCCGGCGCGCTTGGTGTCCGCGATGCGCCGCGCGACGCGCTTGACGCCGTCCGCGTCCGCGACGGAGGAGCCGCCGTACTTCTGCACCACGAGAGCCACGACGGGCGATCCTACCGATCGCGCCGGACCGGTCCGCGCGCCCGGTCCTCGGTCCGCGCGGGCCGCGGAGGCACGGTGCTCAGGGGTGCAGGGCGTCGAACTCCGCGTCGGAGGCGGTCTCGGCGTCCACGTCCAGGCGCAGGTGGCCCAGCAGCGACTGCAGCACGCGCAGCGCGGCGGTCGCCCGCAGCCCCCACGTCGACAGGTAGGAGAACTGCCACCACCACAGCGCCTCGGTGACGTCGCCGCGCTCGTGGTGGCGCAGGCCGTGGACGAGGTCGGCGGCCACCGAGGCCAGGTCGTCGGACAGCGCGCCGCGCACCAGCTTCGCGTTCGTCAGCGGGTCCACGACGTCGGCGTAGTCGTCGACCCCGTCCAGGACGTTGGCCAGGCCCGTGCGCAGCGGGTCGACGTCGGGGTCGGGCCCGGCGTCCGGCTCGAAGCGCCGCGCGGGCACCACGTCGGCCACGGCGCCCAGCCGCGCGCCCGTCACGAGCGCCTGGCTGACAGCCAGCAGCAGCACCGACAGCGCCGTCTCGTCCATCCGCCCGGCCGCGACCTCGGTCACCGCGTCGAGGTAGGCGCGCGCCTCGGCGGCCGTCGCGTCGGCCAGCTCCGCCCACTCCCCGGCGCCGGCCGGCGCCCCGTGCGTCCCCCGCGTCCCCTGCTCAGCCATCGAGCGACCTCCGTCCTGCGAACGCCCGTCCGAGCGTCACCTCGTCGGCGTACTCCAGGTCGCCCCCCACGGGCAACCCCGAGGCCAGCCGCGTCACCCTCAGCCCCATGGGCCGCAGCAGGCGCGCCAGGTAGGTGGCGGTCGCCTCGCCCTCGAGGTTGGGGTCGGTGGCGATGATCGTCTCGGTCACCTCGCCGGAGGACAGCCGGCCCAGCAGCTCGCGCACGCGCAGGTCGTCCGGGCCGACGCCCTCCATCGGGCTGATCGCGCCGCCCAGGACGTGGTAGCGGCCGCGGAACTCGCGGGTGCGCTCGATGGCGACGACGTCCTTGGACTCCTCCACGACGCAGATGACGCTGGCGTCGCGGCGCGGGTCCCGGCAGACGCGGCACAGCTGCTCCTGGGCGACGTTGCCGCACACCTCGCAGAAGCGGACCTTGCTCTTGACCTCGACGAGGACCTCCGCGAGGCGGCGCACGTCGCCCGGCTCGGCGGCCAGCAGGTGGAACGCGATGCGCTGGGCGCTCTTGGGGCCGACGCCCGGCAGCTTGCCGAGCTCGTCGATGAGGTCCTGGACGACGCCTTCGTACACGTGGTGAGCCTACGGGCCGGGTACGACGCCGAGCGCTCCCGCGCGGCGGACGCCCCCTGATCCTCCGCACCTCCCGCCGGCGCTCACCGGCCGTCGTCGGTCGAGATGACCGTGCCGCCGAGGATCTGCTCGACGACGGCCGCGCCGACCAACCGGGAGTCGTCGGCGTCCTCGTCGTCGCGGCTCGGGGTGTCCTCGGCGGCGGGGGCCGCGGGGACCGCCGGCGCCCGCTCCGGTGCCCGCTCCTGCGCGGGCCGGGCGGGCCGTGCCCGGCCCGCGGGCGCCCGGTCGTCCGCGGCCGGCGCCGGCGCGCCGTCGGACTGCGGCGCGGGCGACCGGCGCGGTGCGGACAGCAGCTCCTCGCCGGGGTCCTCGATCGGCTCCTCCGGCGGCACCCAGCCGTCGTCGGCCGGCGGCGGGGCAGCGGCTGCCGGGGCGGACGGTGCGCGGGAGGGGGCCCGGCCACCGGGCACCGCGGGCCCGCCGGCGCGGGCCGACGGGCGCTCGGCGGGCCCGCCCCGGCCCGCGGCGGCCTCGGGTGCGGCGGGAGCGGGGGTCGGCGGGGCGGCGGGGGGCGCCGGGCGCGACCACTCCTGCGAGGAGGGGCGCCGGGCCCGCGCCGGCCGGCCGCCGCGCGCGCCAGCGCCGCCCCGCCCCGCGGCCCCGCCGGCGCCGTCCAGGCCGGGCGCGGTGGCCTGCACGGTCGCCTCGATGCCGGTGACGTCCAGCAGCGCCTCGGCGACGAACCCGGGGTGGCTGCCGCGGGTGAACGCCGACGCCAGGCCGGCGGTCGTGAAGTGCAGCGTCAGGACGCCGCCGCGGCAGTCGGCCACCGTGGCGTTCTCGCTGACCAGCGACCACGTCGTGCGCTTGAGGGCGAACAGCGCGCCGAGCACGTCGGTCCACAGGCGGCGCACCGTCTCGCCCTCGCCGGTGCCCGGCACCGTCGGGGCCGGAGCCTGGGCGGCGTCGGCGGTGGTGCTGCCGGCGGGGGGTGCGGCGTCCGGCGCCGGGCCGGCCGCGACCGGTGCGCCCGGCGTCCGCGCGACGGGCCACCCGCCCCGCTCGGCGGCGGCCGGTTCCGCGGGGGCGGCCTCCGCCGGCGCTGCGGGGACGGCTGCGGCGGGCGGCGCCGCGGCGGGCGCCTCGTCCGCGGGCGCGGGGCGGGTGGCTGCGGGGGAGGGCGCCTCGTCCGCGGGCGCGGGCGCGGGAGCGGCGGGCGGCTCCGCGGCGCGCGCGGGCAGCGGCGCCGCCGGAGCGGGGGCGGCCGCGACGGACGGGGCGCCCGGCAGCGGCAGGCCGGTGCTCAGCCGCCGCTCGATGCGCTCCACGCGCGGGGCCAGCCCGCCGTCCGGGTCGGCGCCCGGCAGCAGCAGCCGCGCGCACAGCAGCTCCAGCTGCAGCCGCGGCGACGTCGCGCCCGTCATCTGCTCCAGGCCCGCGGCGACGACGTCGGCCGCGCGGGAGGTCCCGGCCCGCCCCAGGTGCGCGGCCTGCGCGCGCAGGCGGTCCAGCTGGTCCTCGGGCAGCCCGAGCGCGTGCCCGGCCTCCTCGCCCACGGCCGCGACGACGACCAGGTCGCGCAGCCGCTGCAGCAGGTCGTCGGCGAAGCGGCGCGGCTCCTGGCCGGAGTCCACGACGCGCTCGACGACGCGGAAGACCGTCGCCGCGTCCCCGGCCGCGAGGGCCTCCACGACGTCGTCCAGCAGCGCGGCGTGCGTGTACCCCAGCAGCGCCACCGCCAGGTCGTAGGTGACGCCCTCGTCCCCGGCGCCGGCGATCAGCTGGTCCAGCACGGACAGGGAGTCGCGGACCGACCCGCCGCCCGCGCGGACCACCAGCGGCAGGACGCCCTTGCCGACCTGCACGCCCTCGCGGCCCGCCAGCTCGGTCAGGTAGGTGGTCAGCGTGGCCGGCGGCACCAGCCGGAACGGGTAGTGGTGGGTGCGCGAGCGGATGGTCGTCAGGACCTTGTCCGGCTCGGTGGTCGCGAAGACGAACTTCACGTGCGGCGGCGGCTCCTCCACCGTCTTCAGCAGCGCGTTGAAGCCCTGCGGGGAGACCATGTGCGCCTCGTCGACGATGAACACCTTGAAGCGGTCGCGCGCGGGGGCGAACGTCGCCCGCTCGCGCAGGTCGCGGGCGTCGTCGACGCCGCCGTGGCTGGCCGCGTCGATCTCGACGACGTCGACGCTGCCGGGGCCGCCGCGGGCCAGGCTCGTGCACGACTCGCACACCCCGCAGGGCGTCGGGGTCGGGCCCTGGGCGCAGTTCAGGCAGCGGGCCAGGATGCGCGCGCTGGTGGTCTTGCCGCAGCCGCGCGGGCCGGAGAAGAGGTAGGCGTGCGTGACGCGGCCCTTGGCCAGCGCCTGGGACAGCGGCGCGGTGACGTGCTCCTGCCCGATGACCTCCGCGAAGCTCTGGGGCCGGTAGCGGCGGTACAGGGCGGTCGTCACAGCACCGAGGCTAACCGCCGGACCCGACACGACCCAGACCCCCGCGGGCGGGGGAGGGGTGGACGTGAGGGACCCCCCGTGCACCCGCCAGAGCCCACCTACCCTTGCTGCCTTCCGGCCCTGGGGGGGTTCAGCGGGGTGACGCCGCACGAGGGGTCTGCCCAGCACTGTACGGGCCGTCCCGACCCAGGCCAAACCCGACCGCGGCCCGTGCCCGGACGTGCTCGCGGTCGCGGGGCGGGACGCGCCCGCGTCGTCGGCACCCCCGGCGGGGCGCTACGCTGGGAGCCCTGGAGGATTCGCCTAGTGGCCTATGGCGCACGCTTGGAAAGCGTGTTGGGTTAACGCCCTCGCGGGTTCAAATCCCGCATCCTCCGCGGCCGACGGCCCGTCCCGGTGCTCCCGGGGCGGGCCGTCGTCGTCCCGGCCCTCCCGTGCGTCCTCCCGCCCGCCGGGCCGTCCAGCGCCTAGACTCCCGCGACGTGATCTTCCAGGCCGTCGGCGAGGGGCGCCCCTACCCCGACCACGGGTTCAGCACCCCGGCCCAGTGGGCCGACGTCGCGCCGCGGCAGGTGCGCCTGTGCGAGCTGACGACGACCAAGCGGACCCTGGACCTCGAGGCGCTGCTGGCGGAGGACTCCACGTTCTACGGCGACCTGTTCGCGCACGTGGTCTCCTGGCGCGGACGGCTCTACCTCGAGGACGGGCTGCACCGCGCCGTGCGGGCGGCCCTGCACCAGCGACAGGTGCTGCACGCCCGCGTCCTCGTGCTGCCGGACTGAGCGGGAGGGGCGGACGTGGACGAGCGGCGGGAGGGCGGCGGCGCCCCGGACGACGCGCGCCGGGACGAGCGCGGGGACCAGCTCGACGATCAGCGCGACGACCTGGACGAGGACCAGCGCGACGACCTGGACGAGGTGGCCGTCGAGGAGGAGCTGTCGCGGCGCCGGCACCGCCGGCTCGTGCGCCAGCGCGTCGTGTTCGCCGTCGTGGTGGTCGCCGTCCTCGCCACGGGCGGGGTCGCCGCCCTCGTGGCCACCGACCGGATCCCCGCGGCGCTGCGCCCGACGCCGTCCGCGTCCCCCGCGGGCGCCGACCCTGCCTGCGCACCGGCCGACCCGGCGCTGGTCGCGCCCGCCGACGTCACCGTGGCCGTCCTCAACAGCACCGGGCGGCGCGGGCTGGCCGCGGGGGTCGCCGCCGAGCTGCGCACCCGCGGCTTCGTCGTCAGCGACGTCGCCAACGCCGCCGAGCCGGCCGGGCCGGTGACCGCGGTCGTGCGCCACCCCCCGCAGCTGCTGGAGCCGGCGCGCGCGGTGGTCGCGCGCGTCCCGGGCGCCCAGCTGGCCGAGGACCCCGAGGTGGGCGTCGTCGAGCTCGTCCTCGGCGACGCCTACGCGGAGCTGGCCCCCGAGGACGCCCTGCAGCCGCCGCCGGCGCCGCTGCCGCCCGGCTGCTGACGCGCCGCCGCCGGCGGGCACGACAGCGGGGACGACGAGGGCCCCCGGCGCTCGCGCCGGGGGCCCTCGTCCTTCGAGCGGTGGCGGTGGGATTTGAACCCACGGAGGAGTCGCCCCCTCACACGCTTTCGAGGCGTGCTCCTTAGGCCGCTCGGACACACCACCGCGGACAACCTTACACGGCGGCCACCGGTCGCCGTGACCGCCGCCGCACCCGCCGGCGCGGTGCCCGGGCGGGCCCGCTCAGGCCCGCCGCGCCGCGAAGAAGGCGTCCAGCAGCTCCCCGCACTCGTCCTCGCGGATCCCGCCGACCACCTCCACCACGTGGTTCAGGCGACGGTCGCGGACCACGTCGCGCAGCGAGCCCGCCGCCCCGAACCGCGGGTCCCACGCGCCCAGCACGAGCCGGTCCACGCGCGCCAGCACCGTCGCCCCCGCGCACATGACGCACGGCTCCAGCGTCACCACGAGGGTGCAGCCGTCCATCCGCCAGCCGCCGCGCGCCCGCGCCGCCGCCCGCAGGGCCAGCACCTCCGCGTGCGCCGTCGGGTCACCGGCCGCCTCGCGCTCGTTGCGACCCGCGCCGAGGACCTCGCCGTCCGGACCGACGACGACCGCGCCCACGGGCACGTCGTCCGTCGCCAGGCACGCCCGCGCCTCCTCCAGCGCCGCTCCCATCCAGCGCAGCCACTCCGGCCGCGGCGCCGGCCCGCTCAGCGCAGCGACTCCAGGACGTCGGCGAACCCCAGCAGCTCCCCGACCTGCACGGTCGCCTCCGCCGGGTCCGCGCCGCTGGCCGACAACCGCAGCAGCACCGGCGCGGGGCAGCCGAGGTCCTCCAGCAGGTGCGGGTCGCCCGCCCACACGTCCTCCTCCGGGACGGCCGGCGCGGCGAGGTCGGCGACGTCCTCCGGCTCGTCGTCGGCCTCGTCCTCCTCGGGACCCGCAGCCTCCTCCGGCTCCTCCGCACCGGCGGAGCCGGGTCGGCGCAGACCGGCGTCGGCGGCGGGGAGTTCCGCGAACAGCTCGGCGAACCGGCTGGAGCCCGCGGCCACGGCGTCGGAGACGAACACGCGCACGTCGTCCTCGCCGCGCCCGTCCCCGCCGGCGCGGACGAGGGCGAACCACTCGTCCTCGCGCTCGAGCACCGCGACGGCCTCCCCGCCGTCCTCGTCGGCCGCGCCGCGCAGCACGTCGCCCAGTTCCTCCGGGGAACCCGCCTGCACGTCCACGTCGACCGCTCGCCAGCCGCCGTCGTCGGGTACCAGGACCGCCGTGAAGTACGCCACGCGCTCATCGTGGCAGCCGCACCGCGCGGCGGGCCAGCGTCCGCGCGCCGCCCGCGGGCGGTGTCCCGGGCACCGCGGCGGCAGTAGGTTCGTCGCCCATGCGCCTGTCCGTCATCGACCACCCCCTCGTCGCCCACAAACTCACCGCGCTGCGCGACCGCGGCACGGACTCCCCGACGTTCCGCCGCCTGGCCGACGAGCTCGTCACGCTGCTCGCCTACGAGGCCACCCGCGACGTGCGGGTGGAACCGCACCCGGTCACCACGCCGGTGTCGCCGACCGTGGGGGTGCGCCTGTCCACCCCCAAGCCGATCGTCGTGCCGATCCTGCGGGCCGGGCTGGGGATGCTCGACGGGATGGTCCGCCTGCTGCCGACCGCCGAGGTCGGGTTCCTCGGGATGATCCGCGACGAGGAGACGCTGCAGGCGACCACGTACGCCAACCGGCTGCCCGACGACCTGTCCGGCCGGCAGTGCTACGTGCTCGACCCGATGCTCGCCACCGGCGGAACGCTCGTCGCCTCCATCACCTACCTGCTCGAGCGCGGCGCGCGGGACGTCACCGCCATCTGCCTGCTCGCCGCCCCCGAGGGCCTGGAGGTCGTGCGCACCGCGTTCGACGACGCGGCGGCCGTCACCGTCGTCACCGCCGCGGTCGACGAGCGCCTCGACTCCTCCGGGTACATCGTCCCGGGCCTGGGCGACGCGGGGGACCGGCTGTACGGGGTCGTCTGAGACTCGTCGGGGACTCGTCCGGGACCCGGCGGCCCGCTCGCCGGTGCCCGGCGGGGGAGATCGTCACCACCCCCCTCGTCGTGCAGGATGAGCCCCGCGCGGGCCTCCCGCGCGGTCACCGGTCCGCACGCAGGAGGGTACGAGCATGAGGTGGCGCAGGGTGCTGTGGTGGGTCCTCGTGGTGTTCGCGCTGTACGCGGTGTACCGGGCGCCCGACCAGGCCGCCGACTTCGTGCGGAGCGTCGGCGAGGCCCTCGGGCAGGTCGTCAGCAGCATCGCCGGCTTCTTCGACGGCGTCCTCACCGGCTGAACCCCGCGTCGTCGAGGAGCGGGTCGCGGTGAGCTGGTGGCGCCGGGCGTTCGTGCGCCGCGCGGGTGAGCTGATCCCCGGGCCGGGCGGCTCGGACCTGCTGCGCGACCTGCCCGCCGAGCAGCCGCCCGACCCGCGCGACGACCGCGGCGACCCGCCCCGCGGCACCCGCCGCCCCGCCCGTCGCGGCGCCGAGCCCGTCGGCGCGGACGTCGGGGACCTGCCGCGGTCGGTGCGCCGGTACGTCCTGCCGAGCGAGCGGCTCGTCGTGGCGGTCCGCCGGCACCCGGCCCGGCTGGCCGAACCGGTCGCCAGCGCCGTCGCCGGGTTCGCGCTGTGGCTGTGGCTGAACCTGGAGCTGCTGGAGGGCACGCCGTTCCTGCCCGACCTCCTGCTCCTGGGCTGGGCGGTGCTGTTCGCGCGCGCGGTGTGGCAGCTGCTGTCCTGGCGGGTCGACTGGTTCGTCGCCACCGACCGCCGCCTCCTGCTGACCTACGGGGTGCTCAACCGCCGCGTCGCGATGATGCCCGTGTCGAAGGTCACGGACATGAGCTACAACCAGTCGCTGCCCGGCCGCCTGCTCGGGTACGGCGAGTTCGTCATGGAGTCCGCCGGGCAGGACCAGGCCCTGCACGACGTCGACTGGCTGCCCGTGCCCGACCAGCTCTACCTCAGCATCGTCGCGGAGATCTTCGGGGTGGACGCCGTGCGCGACGCGCGCAACAAGCTGCGGCGGCGCTGAACGAGCTGCGGCGTCGCTGAGCGCGGGCCGCCGCGGCGCTGCGCCCGGACGACGAACGCCCTCCCCGGCCGGGCCGGGGAGGGCGTTCGCGGTCGCGGGGCGGTTCAGCCCTGGGCGGCGCGGTACTGCTCGATGATGCTGGTGGAGATCGGGCCGCGCGGGGCGACGGCGATCCCGGCGCCGGCCGCCCACTCGCGCACCGCGCGGGCGTCCACGGCGCCGGTGGCCGCGGGGGCCGCCTTCTTCGCGGTGGACTTCTTCGCGGCCGACCTGGCCGTCTTCTTCGCCGGCGCGGTGGCCGGGGCGCTCGCCTCGGGGGCGGGGGTTTCGGCGGGCGCGGCGGGCTCCTCGACCGGGGCGGCGGTCTTCTTCGCCGCGGTCTTCGCGGTGCTCTTCTTCGCGGCCGTCTTCTTCGCCGGGGCGGCCTTCTGCGCGGGGGCGCTCTCCTCGGCGGGAGCGCTCTTCTGCGCCGGCGCGCTCTTCTTGGCCGGGGTGCTCTTCTTGGCCGGGGCGGCGGCGGGAGCGGCCTGCGTGCTGGACAGCGCGGCCGGCAGGTCCTCCCAGCTGACCGAGGTCGCCGGGCGGGAGGTCGAGGGGTTCCAGGAGACGCCGTTCGCGTTCACCGTGAACGTGCCGATGCGGCGGCCGTTGCGCTTGACGGGGATCTCCAGGTCGACACCGCCGACGGGGAGTTCGGTGGCCACCTTCAGCGCGACGTCGTGACTAGCCATGATGAGCTCCGGGGGAGAGGTGACGGGTTGTTCGTTGTCGCCCATGAAACCACAGCGGAGCGCGGGTTCGCGCACCGGAACTGGGCATTCACGGCATTTCCCGCCGTCCGGACCAGCCGTTCTTCCCGTGGTCCCGACCGGTGGTCGCCCGCTGTTCCCGCACGCTGTTCCCGGGCGGTGTCCGGCCGGTTCCCGGCGGCCGCTCGCAGCCGTCGCCCGGCCCCCGTCGGGTGCTCCGGCACCGGTGTTCCGCGCCGGGGTTCCGCGCCGGTGTTCCGCGCCGGTGCTCGGCGGCCCCGTTCCGCGGCCCCGTTGCCGCACCGCCGGCCGGAACTCGACCGGTGGGCGGAAACCACCGCGCGGTGCCCGGACGGCGCCCGCGAGCGGCGCGGCCGGGGGCGGGCGGGGCCGGTGCCCGGCGGGGGAACCGGCCGGGGTTTCCCGGGGGTCCGCCGCGGAGCCCCGGGCGGTGCCGCGGCCGCACCGGGCGGGCGGCGGGAGCACGGGGAGCGCGAGGGGCGTGGTCGCGCGGGGACCGACCGCCGCGCCGGCGTCCCGGGCCCGGGTCTCGGGCCGGGCAGGTGCGGCGGGGCCCGCTCGAGGACGGGGCCCCGGCGGCCGCCGGGCCGGGACGGGCGCCGGACCGGCGCCCGTCGGCGCGGGAAGGGGCCGCCGCCGACGGCAGGAGCGCAGGGCCCCGGAAGCACGAAAGCCGCCCCCCGGGGACGGGGAGCGGCTGATCGCTGCGGTGCGCCCGAAGGGATTCGAACCCCTAACCTTCTGATCCGTAGTCAGATGCTCTATCCGTTGAGCTACGGGCGCGGACGCCGTGCAGTGCGCGGCGACGAGGAAGAGCATAGCGGGTGCGCGGCCCGCTGCCCAATCGGCTGCGGCACAGGGGTCCCGGCGCCGCCGCGGAGGACCGGGAGGCGCCCGGGACGCGACGAGGCCCCGCCCCGCGGGTGCGGGACGGGGCCTCGGCCGAGCGCGGAGGTGGCGGGATTTGAACCCGCGAGGGGGTTGTAGCCCCCAACCCGCTTAGCAGGCGGGCGCCATAGACCGGACTAGGCGACACCTCCGTGGAGCACAGCTCCGTCACCGAGGCTAGCAGCCCCGCACCACCCCGGACGGCCACGCCGGTCCGCCCGACCCGCTGCCGGTCACGGGTCCCCCCGAGGTCCTGCGCAGGTCCTCCCCGGACCCCGCCCGAGCGCCCTCCGCGCCCGCGCCGACCGGCGTGCCAGCATCGCGGCGTGGTCGACGGTGCGCCGGGGGGCGCGGGACGGGGACGGCGCGGGGGAGCGGGACGCGGTCCCGGCCGCCGCGCCGTGGTGGTCGGCGGAGCGGCCGCGGTCGCCGCCGGGGGCGCCGCGGCGTGGGCGCTGAGCCGCGGCGGGGACGGCGGCGAGGGGGCGCGCGCGGCCGCCGACGCGCTGGCCCGCGCGTGGCGGGACGGTCGCCTGGCGGACGCGCCGCTCGACGGCGCCCCCGCCGACCCCGACGCCGAGCTGGCGCGGCTCAGCGGCGGTCTGCCCGCCCCCGTCGTCACCGTCGCCGGGGTCGACACCGAGCGGACCGCAGACGGCAGCGCCAGCGCCCGCCTCGAGGTCGCTTACGACCTCACCGCTGGCCTCGGCGCCCCCGAGGGCTCCGTGTTCGCCCACAGCACGACCGCCCGCCTGACCCGCCTGCCCGACGCGGCGGACGGGGACGCGACCGGCGGCTGGCGCGTGGTCTGGGAGCCCGCGCTCGTCCACCCCGACCTCGCCGGCGGCGCCGTCCTCGCCCTCGAGCGCGCCCTGCCGCCCCGCGCCGACGTCCTCGCCCGCGACGGCAGCCCCGTCGTCACCGCCACCGACGTGGTGATCGTCGGCGTGCAGCCCTCGCGCACCCCCGACGCCACCGCCACCGCCGACCGGCTCGGGCAGCTGCTGGACGTCGACGCGGCCGCCCTCGCCGCCCGCGTGCGCGAGGCGGCCCCGGACGCCTTCGTCACGGTCATCACCCTGCGCCGCACCGACTACGACGCCCAGCGCGAGGACCTGCAGGCCGTGCCCGGGGCGGTCTTCCGCGAGTCCACGCTGCCGCTGGCGCCCACCCGCGCCTTCGCCCGCGCCCTGCTGGGCGGGGTGGGCGAGGTCACCGCCGAGGTCGTCGGGGCCTCCGGCGGGCGCTACCTGCCCGGTGACGTCGGGGGGCGCTCGGGCCTGCAGGCCCGCTACGACGAGCGGCTCGCCGGCCGCGCGGGCGTCGCCGTGCGGGTCACCGGCGGCGACCTCGCCGCGTCGCGGGAGCTGTTCGCCGTCGCCGCCCAGCCGGGCGAACCGGTGCGCACCGGCCTGGAGGCGGACCTGCAGCGGGCCGCGGACGAGGCGCTGGCCGCCGTGGGCTCCGAGTGCGCGCTGGTGGCCGTGGACACCCGCACCGGCGACGTCGTGGCCGTCGCCAACGGCCCCGCCGACGGCGGGGACCGGGCCCTGACCGGCCGCTACCCGCCCGGGTCCACGTTCAAGGTCGTCACCACGCTGGCGCTGCTCGCCCAGGGGCTCGACCCGGCCGAGACGGTGTCCTGCCCGGCGACGTTCACGGTCGACGGCCGCTCCTTCCGCAACTTCGAGGGCGAGGTGCTGGGCGACGTGCCGTTCCGCACCGACTTCGCGCTCTCGTGCAACACGGCCTTCGCCTCCCTCAGCGGCCGGCTCGGCGAGGGCGAGCTGCGCGACGTCGCCGCCCAGCTGGGCGTCGGCGCGCCGTGGGCCACCGGTGTGGACGCCTTCGCCGGGGACGTGCCCGTCACGGAGTCCGCCGTCGACCAGGCCGCCGCGAGCTTCGGGCAGGGCCGCACCCTCGTCAGCCCGCTGGCCGTCGCGGTGATGGCGGCGGGCGTCGCGGCGGGGGAGCCGCGGCTGCCGCGGGTGGTGCTCGACCCGGCGCCGGAGGTCCCTGCGGGCCCCGCCGCGCCCGCGCCCGACCCCGCCGCGCTGGCCGTCCTGGCGGACCTCATGCGCGACGTGGTGACCGGCGGCACGGCCACCGTCCTGGCGGGCGTGCCCGGGGAGCCGGTGCACGCCAAGACCGGCACCGCCGAGCACGGCAGCGGGGACCCGCCGCCCACCCACGCGTGGACGACGGGCTGGCAGGGCCCGCTCGCCTTCGCCGTCTTCGTCGCCGACGGCGCCAGCGGCGGGGGCGTCGCCGCCCCCGTGGCGGCGGACTTCCTGCGCCGCAGCGCCTCCGTCGCCCTCTGAGACGTCGCGGCGGCGAGCTGGGAGCGAGCCGGGAGCGGGGCGCGCGCCGGTCGGGACTCCGTGGCCCCCGCCGGGGGGCGCGCCGCGCGCGACGACACGTCCGCGCGGTGGCCGTGGGGAATTGCCACGGAGGCCGGGTTGGGGTGAAGATGCTGGAGTACGCCCTGTGGGCTACAGACGGGCCCGGCTCATCCCCCCCGAGCCGGACCGTGGACGGCCCCCGCTCCCCCCCAGCGGGGGCCGTCGTCTTTCCCGGCCGTGACGGTCCCGGCCACCTCCCCCGCTCCTGGTCGTGGTCTGCCGCGCCGTGCCCGCGGGGTCCACAGCTCCGCCCGTCCGCCGTCGTCCACACCCCCGCCGACCGGCGCCCGTGCGCCGGGCCCGGCGACGTCCACGGTGTCCCTCCCCGTCCTCGGAGGTGACCCGTGCCCCACGCCCGACCCCCGCGTCCCGGCGGCCCGCCGCCCGCGCGCGAGGCCGTCCTGCTCACCCGCGACGAGGCCCTCGCGGCCGCCGTCACCCGGCTGGCCGGCGCCGCCGGCTGCCCGGTCCGGCACGGCCCCGTCCCGGACGTCCCGGACGTCCCGGCGGCGCTCGTGCTCGCCGGCTCCGACGCCACCGCCGCGCAGGTCGCGGCCGCCCGCGCCGGTGGCGCCGACGTCGTCGTCGTGGGCACCGCGCCGGCGGCCGCCTCGTGGTGGCGGGCGGTCACCGCCCTGGGCGCCGACCACGCGGCCCTGCTGCCCGAGGCCGAGGAGTGGCTGCTGGACCGGCTGGCCGAGGCCGCCGCCGGCCGCGGGGCGCCCGGGCGCGTCGTGGGGGTGGTCGGCGGCACCGGGGGCGCCGGCGCCAGCGTCGTGGCCGCCGCGCTCGCGCTGGCCGCGGCCGGGCACGGGCTCGGCACCCTCCTGCTGGACGCCGACCCGGTCTCGGGCGGCCTGGACCTCCTGCTCGGCGCCGACGAGCTGCCGGGCCTGCGCTGGGGCGACCTGGCCGGGGTCACCGGACGGCTGCGCCCCGACGTCCTCCTGGGCGCCGTCGAGGTGAGCCCGGGCCTGCACCTGCTGGCCGCCGACCGCCACCGGCCGGCCGCGCCGCTGGCCGCCGCGCTGCCGTCGGTGCTCGACGCCGCCCGCCGCGGCTTCGACCTGGCGGTGCTCGACCTGCCCCGCGCGGCACCGCTCGCGGCGGAGGCCGCGGCCGGCTGCGAGGAGCTGCTCGTCGTCGTCCCCGGCACCGCGCGCGGCGCCGCCGCGGCCTGCGCCGTCGTCGACGCGCTCGCACCCGGTGCCGGCACCGCCGTGGCGCTCGTCGGCCGCGCGGCGCCCGCGGGCGCCGCCGGCCTGGACGCGGACACCCTCGCCGAGGTCGTCGGCGCGCCCGTGAGCGCCTGGCTGCGCACCGAGCGCGACCTCGACACCTCGGTCGAGCGCGGGGAGGGCCTGCCGCGCGGGCGCCGCAGCCCGCTGGCCGCCTTCGCCGACAGGTGGGCGCGCGGCCTCGCCGCCGCGGACGCCGGTGCTCCGTCGCGGCGCGCCGCCCCGGTGTCCCGGTGAGCGCCGGCACCGCCGCAGCCGTGCTCGACCCCGGCGTGGTCGCGCGCGTCCGCGACCGCCTCCTCGCCGGAGCCGCCGGGCCGACCGGGCCCGGCGGCGACCCCGCCCTGACCGAGCGGGTGGCCGTCGCCGCGCGCGCCGAGGGCCTCGTCCTGGGCGCGCCCGGCCTGCTGCGGCTCGTCGACGCCGTGCGCGCCGAGCTCACCGGCTGCGGCCGTCTGCAGCCCCTCGTCGAGGCCCCCGGCACCACCGACGTCCTCGTCAACGGCGGCGGCCGCGTCTGGGTGGACGACGGTGGTGGGCTGCGCGCGGCCGCGACGGCGCTGAGCGGGGAGGAGGAGGTGCGCGAGCTGGCGGTGCGCCTGGCCGCCACCGCCGGCCGGCGCCTGGACGACGCGAGCCCCTGGGTGGACGCGCGCCTGCCCGACGGCACCCGCCTGCACGCGGTGCTGCCGCCGCTGACCCCCGAGGGCACCCACCTGAGCCTGCGCGTGCCCGCCCGGCGGCGCTGGTCGCTGACCCAGCTGGAGGCCGCCGGCAGCGTGCCGGCGGCCTGGGGTCCGCTGCTGCGCGCCGTCGTCGCCGGCCGGCTGTCCTACCTCGTCAGCGGCGGCACCGGCACCGGCAAGACGACGCTGCTGCAGGCGCTGCTCGGCGAGGTGGACGGGCGGGAGCGGCTCGTCCTTGTCGAGGACGCCGGCGAGCTGCGGCCCGACCACCCGCACGTGGTCCGCCTGGAGGCCCGCCACGGCAACGTCGAGGGCCGCGGTGCCGTCGGGCTGGACGTCCTCGTGCGCCAGGCCCTGCGGATGCGCCCGGACCGCCTCGTCGTCGGCGAGTGCCGCGGCGCGGAGGTCCTGGAGCTGCTGGCGGCGCTGAACACCGGCCACGCGGGCAGCGCCGGCACCCTGCACGCCAACTCCGCCGCCGACGTCGTGGCGCGCGTGCACGCCCTCGCCGCCGCCGTCGGTGCCCCGGCCGCGGCCGTCGACGCCCAGCTGCTGGCCGGCGTGGACGTCGTCCTGCACACCGGCCGGGCGGGCGGTGCCCGTGCGCTGCTGGAGGTCGCCGTCCTGGAGGACGCCGGCACGGGTGCCGGGCGGGGTGCCCGCGCCGTCCCCGCGCTGACGCGCCGCCCGGACGAGGACGGCGGGGACGCCTGGCGGACCGGTCCCGGCTGGCCGCGGCTGGCCGCCCGGCTGCCCGCCGCGGTCACCGGCCCGCTGGCCGCTGGACGGGGGCGGGCGTGAGCGGCGCGGGTGCGGTCCCGGCCGCGCTGGGCGTCGCCCTCCTCCTCGCGGCGGCCGCCGGGGCCGCCGGGGCCGCCGGGGCACGGCCGCGCACCCGGCCGCGGCGCGGGCCGCGACCGGTGCGGGCGCCGCGGTGGGCGTGGCGGGCGTGGCGGCCGTGGTGGGCGCGGCGGGCGTGGCGGGTCGGGCGGAGCGGCTCGGCTCGGCGGGACCCCGGGGCAGCCGGGCACGACGGTGACCTGCGCGCCGGTGCCCGGCTCGCCGAGCGGGCGGCCGCGCTCCTGGCCGCCGGCGCGGCTCCCGCCGAGGCGTGGGCGCACGCCGCGGGCGGGCCGGCCGGAGACAGCGGTGGGCAGGTCGCCGCAGGGGCGGCGAGCGGCCCGCCGGCCCACGCGCCGCACGCCGTGCGGGCGGCGTGGCTGCTCGCCCGGCGCTGCGGCGCCGCGCCGGCCGCGGTGCTCGAGGTCTGCGCCGCCGGGCTGCACGACGAGGCCGACGCCCGCGCCGCGGTGCGGGTGGCGCTGTCCGGGGCCGCCGTCAGCACCCGCACCGTCTCGCTGCTGCCCCTGCTGGGCCTCGCCCTGGCGGCCGCGCTGGGCGCCCCGCCGTGGCAGGTCCTGCTCGGCTCGCCCGCCGGCCTGCTCTGCGCCGCCGCGGGCGGCGCCCTGCTGTGGGCCGGCCGGGCGTGGAGCGCCCGGCTCGTCCGGTCGGCGCGTGCCTGGTGACGGGCGCCGCGGTGGCCGCCCTCGTGGGCGCTCCGGCGGGGGGCCCGGCGGGGAGCCTGGCGGCGCTGGCCGTCGCCGCGCTGCTCCTGGCGGCCGTCCTCGCGGGCCGAGCGGGAGCGCCCGGCCCGCGCGTCGGGGAGCGCCGGGGCCGGGGCCGGGGCCTCCAGGACGGACCGCACCGCCGTCCCGGGCGCACCGGGGCCGCCGACACCGGCCCGCCTGACCCGGCGGAGGGCGCGGACGGCGCGCGCGCCGACGTCTCCCTCCTGCTGGAGCTCGTCGCCACGGCCCTGGACGCGGGCCTGCCGCCCGCGACGGCCGTCCAGGAGGCCGTCGCGGTGCTGCGCGAGGCGACCGGCGAAGCCCTGGAGCCCACCCTCGACGCCGTGTGCGCGCGGGCTGCCGGGGGCGCGGACCCGGTCGCCGCGTGGACGCTGCTGCCCGCCCACCTCACCGAGCTGGCCGACCCCCTCGTGCTCGCCGCCCGGACCGGTGCACCGCCGGCGCGCCTGCTGCGCTCGGCGGCCGTGCGGCTGCGGCGCGAGCGACGCCGCGCGGCCGAGGAGCGCGCCGCCCGGCTCGGCGCCCTGCTGGTGCTGCCCCTGGGCCTGTGCACGCTGCCGGCGTTCCTCGCCCTCGGCGTCGTCCCCGTCGTCCTGTCGATCGCCGGGCCGCTGCTGCGCGGGGTGCTGCCGTGAGCCGGTCGCGCCGCCCCGGGGACCACAGGCGGCTCCGGGCCCCGTCGTCCACAGCGCGCTCCCGCGGCCCGCCCGCCCCGGCCCCGCCGCGGACACCGTGAGCCGTCCCGCCGGCAGCGCCCGGCCGCCCCACCCCAGGAGGAGACATGACCCGCACCGCCCCCACCACCACGACCCCCGCGGCGACCCCCGCGGCGACCCCCGCGGCGACCCCCGCGGCGACCCCCGCGACGACCCCTCCGACCGACGCCGGCGCACCCCGCGACGCGGGCATGGCCACGGCCGAGTACGCGATGGCCACGCTCGCGGCCGTCGGCTTCGCCGGTCTGCTCGTCGCGCTGCTGCGCAGCGACGAGGTGCGCGAGCTCCTCCTCGGCGTCGTGCGCCAGGCCCTGACCCTGGCGTGAGCGCGCCGCGTCCCGCCCCGGGCGGCCGCCCCACCGGCCGCCGAGGCCGCCGTCCGCGGCGGGGCGCCGCCGACCGCGGGTCGGCCACCGTCGAGCTGGCCGCGGCGCTGCCGGCGGTGCTCGTGCTGCTGGTGGTGCTCCTCACCGCCGCCCGGCTCGTCGTGGTGCAGCTCGACTGCGTCGACGCGGCCCGCGCCGGCGCGCGCGCCGCGGCCCGCGGTGAGCCCGGTGACGTCGTCCGCGCCAGCGCGGCCGCCCTGGCTCCGCCCGGGGCGCGGGTAACCGTGCGGCGCACCGCTGGCCTCGTCGTGGTGGACGTGGCCAGCCCGCAGTCCCTCGCGGGTCCGCTCGGCGGCCGGGTCCTCGCTCGCGCCTCGGCCACCGCGGCGCTGGAGCAGCCGGTGGGGACGGGGTGAGGCGCCCGTGCTGAGGGTCCCGGCACCTCCGCGCAGCGCCGGCGGTCCCGACCGCGGCAGCGGGACGGTCCTCGTCCTGGCCCTGGGGTGCGTCGCGCTGACGGCGTTGCTCCTGGTGCTCGCCCTGGGCGGCGCCGTCCTGGCCCGGCACCGCGCCGCGTCGGCCGCCGACCTCGCGGCGCTCGCGGCCGCCGACGTCCTCCTAGGCCGCGCGGGCGGGGTGCCCTGCGAGCGGGCGGGGCGGGTGGTCGCCGCCCACGGCGCCGCCGCACCGGGCGCCGCGGTCCCCGCGTTCGTGGAGTGCGCCCCCGCGGCCGACGGGTCGGTGCTCGTGCGCGTCGCGGTGCCGGTGACCGGCCCGCTGGGCGCTCTCGGGCCCGCCCGCGCCGCGGCGCGCGCCGGTGCCGCCGCTCCGCCCGCCGGCAGCGCTCAGGGGACCGGCGGGTGAGCCGCGCCGTCCACGCCGCCCGCGCCGTCCGTGACCTCCGGCGGCAGCGCCGCCAGCAGCACGTCGAGGACGGCCACGGCACCGGCCTTGTCGAGCGGCTCGTTGCCGTTGCCGCACTTGGGCGACTGCACGCAGGCGGGGCAGCCGTCCTCGCAGCGGCACGAGCG
Organism: Kineococcus haloalkalitolerans; assembly: GCF_050871905.1. NCBI lineage: Bacteria > Bacillati > Actinomycetota > Actinomycetes > Kineosporiales > Kineosporiaceae > Kineococcus > Kineococcus haloalkalitolerans. Next base: position 49,860 of record NZ_JBJLSH010000019.1, on the reverse strand, counting down.
CACGGCGTCGCGGGTGGCGGCCAGCCACCCGCGCAGCCGGTCCGCGCCGCGGTCGGCGAAGCCGGCGCCGCCCGGGACGCTGTCGTGCACGAAGACGGTGGGCCGGCCGGTGTGCGGGTGCGCCGCGGTGGACAGCCCGCCGAGATCACCGCGGTCGCACGTGGCCAGCAGCGGCAGCAGCCCGATCGAGGCGTGCTCGGCCGCGTGCAGGGCGCCGGGCAGCCGGGCCGCCGCCCCGCCGTGGCCCTCCGCGCCCAGCGCGGTCAGCGCGACCTCCTCGTCGAGGGTCCACCACACCGACCGGGTGCGCAGCCGCCGCACCGGCAGGTCCAGCGGCTCCTCGCCGAGCACCTGCCCCGTCCCGGCGCGCCGGCGCAGGAAGCCGGTGACCTGCGACGTCACCTCCACCACGCCCCGCGACACCGTCACCGGCCCGTGCTCGGCGCGGGAGTCCTCCTGCAGCACCCGCACGTCGTGCGAGGTGCGGGCGTGCGTCGTCCAGCCGGGCTCCTCGCGGTGCACCAGCGCCAGCGACTCCTCCAGGTCCAGCTCGTCGACGACCCAGGTCTCCCCGCGGTGCACGTGCACGGCCCCGCGGTGCACCTGCGCGTCCGCCGACCCGGCCTCCACCGTGCCCAGCACCCGCCCCGTGCCGGCCTCCAGCACCCGCACGGTGCCCCCGGCGCCGCGCAGGTCGGTCAGGTCGCTGGCCCGGTCCCGGCGCGTCCAGTACCAGCCGGTGCTGCGCCGGCGCAGCAGGCGCCGCTGCACGAGCAGCTCCACCACGTCGGCCGCCGCCGGCCCGAACGCGGGCAGGTCCTCCTCGGTCAGCGGCAGCTCCTGCGCCGCCGCGCACAGGTGCGGCGCCAGGACGTACGGGTTGTCGGGGTCCAGGACGGTGGCCTCCACCCCCGCCCCCAGCAGCGCCTCCGGGTGGTGCACCAGGAAGGTGTCCAGCGGGTCGTCGCGCGCCACGAACACCCCCAGCGCGGGCGTGCCGCGCCGGCCGGCCCGGCCCAGCTGCTGCCAGAAGGACGCCCGGGTGCCCGGCCACCCGGCCACCAGCACGGCGTCCAGCCCGGCCACGTCCACGCCCAGCTCCAGCGCGCGCGTCGCCGCCATGCCCCGCACCCGGCCCGTGCGCAGGTCCTGCTCCAGCGCCCGCCGCTCCTCCGGCAGGTACCCGCCGCGGTAGGCGACGACCTGCTCCGGCAGGTCCGGGCCCACCTCCGCCAGGCGCCGGCGCGCGCCCGCCGCGACGGACTCGGCCGCCGTGCGGCTGCGCACGAAGGCCAGCGTCCGCACCCCGTCCTCGACGAGGTCGGCGAGCAGGTCGGCCGTCTCCGCCGTCGCGCTGCGCCGCTGCGCCGCCGGCACCCGCCCCGCCGCCGGGCCCGGCGGGTCCACGGACGGGCTCCCGCGCGGGTCGTCCACGGGTGGCTGCACCATCGGCGGCTCCCACAGCGCCACGGTCAGCTCCGGCCGCTGCGAGGTGTCCTCCGTGACCGCCACGACGTCCACGCCCGTCAGCCGGCGGGCCGTGGTGGCGGGGTCGGCGACCGTGGCGGAGGCCAGGACGAACACCGGGTCGGCGCCGTAGCGGCGCGCCAGGCGCCGCAGCCGGCGCAGGACGGCCGCGGCGTGCGAGCCGAACACCCCGCGGTAGCCGTGCAGCTCGTCGACCACCACGTAGCGCAGCCGGCGCAGGAAGGACGCCCAGTGCTCGTGCCCGGGCAGGACCGAGCGGTGCAGCATGTCGACGTTCGTCAGCACCAGGCCGGCGTGCTCGCGCACCCAGCGGCGCACCTCCGGCGGGGTGTCCCCGTCGTAGGTGGCCGCCACCACCCCGGGCACGTCCAGCGCCCGCAGCCGCGACTCCTGGTCGGCGGCCAGCGCCTTCGTCGGCGACAGGTACAGCGCCGTGCACACCCGCCCGCCCCACCGGGCCGGACCCCCGCCCCGACCCCCGCCCGGAGCCTCGTCGCGGTCCCCGCCGCGCAGCGCGGTCAGCACGGGCAGCTGGAAGGCCAGCGACTTGCCCGAGGCGGTCCCCGCGGCCAGCACGGTGGAGCGGCCCGCGCGCACGTGCCCGGCCGCCTCGACCTGGTGCCGCCAGGGCAGCCCGCCGGTGCTGCGCGCCAGCGCCGCCACGACCTCCGGGTCCGCCCACCCCGGCCACGGCGCGCGCTCGCCCGCGCGCGCCGGCAGCACCTCCACGTGCCGCAACCGGCCCGTGTCCGCCCCCCGCCGCAGCAGCGCCCGGGCGGGCCCGGCCGGGGCGCCGGGGCCTCCCGGTTCCCCGGTGCCCGTGCGCGCGCTCACCCCTGGAGTCTGCCCCCGCCGCGGCCCGCGCCGGACCGCGGCTGCGCTCCACGACGCGCCCCTCACGCAGCGCGATGGTTGAATGCCAGGGGCGCGCCGATCGGCGCGCCGGAGAACGGCCAGCAGCGAGGAGGGGTCTGCGTGGACCTGTCGGTGACCAGCCGCGAGGAGAGCGGCCGGACCGTCGTCGAGGTGTCCGGTGAGATCGACGTCTACACGGCACCGACCCTGCGCGAGCGGCTCAACGAACTCGTGGGCGCCGGGCACCACCACCTCGTGGTGGACATGGAGGGCGTGGAGTTCCTCGACTCCACCGGGCTCGGTGTGCTCGTCGGCGGTCTCAAGCGCGTCCGCTCGCACGACGGCTCCCTGCACCTGGTGTGCCAGCGCGAGAAGATCCTCAAGGTCTTCCGCATCACGGGCCTGACGAAGGTCTTCCCCATCCACGACACCGTCGCCGACGCGATCGCGGCCTCGGCGTCCGTGGACGGGGCCGGCGCGGCCTCCTGAGGACGTGCCGACCGTCGCCCTGCGGTTCTCGCCGCTGGCCGAGCACGTGCGCACGGCGCGACTGGTGGCCGTCTCGGTCGCCCGTCGCGCCGGCTTCGGCGAGGGTCAGCTGGACGAGATCCGCATCGCCATCGGTGAGGCGTGCGCCCGCGCCGTCGGGCGCAGCCCCGCCGACGGCATCGTCGACATGCGCCTGTGCGACGACGACCGCCGCCTCGAGGTGACCGTCCTGGAGCGGCGCCACGACGGCGCGCCCCTGCCGCCGGAGACCGAGCCGGAGGACCCGCTGGCCCTGGCCCTGCTGGAGGGCATGGCCGACCTGGTCGCCGTCCCGGGGACCACGGAGGACCCGCGGGAGGCCGGTGGTGAGGGGGGTGTCCTGCTGTCGTGGCAGCTGCCCCCGGAGGAGCCCGCCGACGTGCCGGGCGCACCCCTGGCCCGCGCCTCGCGGTACGCGCGGTGACGAGGCCGCGCGCCGCGTAGCAGTCGGCGGCGGGCGGCCCTACTCTGGTCCGACCTCGGTGATCATGGCGTCCTGACGGCGCCGGGCACCGCCCCGCGTCGAGGAGGACCGGATGCCTCTCGCCACCCTGACCGCTCTCCCCGCTGTCGCACCGGCTCCCGCCGGCGGTACGGACCTCACCGGCACCGGCCAGGTGGTCGTGGCCGGTGTGGCGGTGGTCGCGCTCGCCTCCCTCCTCGCCGCGGTGGTCTTCCGCCGGCAGGTCCTCGCCCACGGCGAGGGCACCGAGGGGATGCGCACCATCGCCGCGGCCGTGCAGGAGGGCGCCTCGGCGTACCTGCGCCGCCAGTTCCGCACCCTGGTGTGGTTCGCGGCGGCCGTCATGGTGCTGCTGCTGGCGCTGCCCGCGGAGGGCTGGGACCTGCGCGCGGCCCGCAGCGCCGCGTTCCTCGTGGGCGCCGTGTTCTCCGCCGCGATCGGCTACCTCGGCATGTCCTTGGCGGTGCGCGCCAACGTGCGCGTGGCCGCGGCCGCGCGGGACGGGGCGGGCGGCCGGGAGACGGGCATGCGCATCGCCTTCCGCACCGGCGGCGTGGTGGGCATGACGACCGTGGGCCTGGGCCTGCTGGGTGCCGCGGTCACCGTGTTGGTGTTCCGCTCCGACGCGCCCACCGTGCTGGAGGGCTTCGGCTTCGGCGCCGCGCTGCTGGCGATGTTCATGCGGGTGGGCGGCGGCATCTTCACCAAGGCCGCCGACGTCGGCGCCGACCTCGTCGGCAAGATCGAGCAGGGCATCCCCGAGGACGACCCGCGCAACCCGGCGACCATCGCCGACAACGTCGGCGACAACGTCGGCGACTGCGCCGGCATGGCCGCCGACCTGTTCGAGAGCTACGCCGTCACCATCGTCGCCGGCGTCATCCTCGGCCAGATCGCCTTCGGCGAGGCCGGTCTGGTGCTGCCGCTGCTGGTGCCGGCGATCGGCGCGGTCACCGCGGCGCTGGGGGTGGTGCTGGTGCGCGCCCGGCCCGGGGTCTCGGGCCTGACGTCCATCCAGAACGGCTTCTACGTCTCCGCGGTCATCGCGCTCGTCGGCACGGCCGTGGCCTGCTTCCTCTACCTGCCCGGCACGTTCGCGGAGCTGCCCGGCGCCGCCGACGACGTCGCGGTCCTCGACGGCGACCCGCGGATGGTGGCGCTGGCGGCGGTCTTCCTCGGCGTGCTGCTGGCCGTGCTCATCCTGTGGATCACCGGCCACTTCACGGGCACCGAGGCGACCCCGACCCGCGACGTGGCGGACTCCTCGCGCACGGGCGCGGCCACGGTCGTGCTCTCCGGCATCGGCCTGGGCCTGGAGTCGGCGGTCTACACGACGCTCGTGCTGGCCGGTGCCGTGTTCGCGGTGTTCCTGCTGGCCGGCGGCGTCCTCACGCTGGCGATGTTCCTCATCGCGCTGGCCGGCTGCGGCCTGCTGACCACCGTCGGCGTCATCGTCGCGATGGACACCTTCGGCCCGGTCAGCGACAACGCGCAGGGCATCGCGGAGATGAGCGGCGACGTCGACGGCGACGGCGCCGCCGTCCTCACCGAGCTGGACGCCGTCGGCAACACCACGAAGGCCGTCACCAAGGGCATCGCGATCGCCACGGCCGTGCTGGCGGCCACCGCGCTGTTCGGCTCCTACCAGGAGGCGGTGCTCTCCCGCATCCAGGAGGTGCAGGCCACGCTGCAGGAGGCGCCGTCGGCGTACCTGAGCCGCACCATCGGCGACGTCAGCATCACGACGCCGACGACGCTGGTGGGCGTGCTGCTGGGCGCGGCGGTGGTCTTCCTGTTCTCGGGCCTGGCGATCAACGCGGTGGGCCGCTCGGCCGGCGCGGTGGTCGTCGAGGTCCGCCGGCAGTTCGCCGAGCGCCCGGGGATCATGACCGGCGAGGAGCGCCCCGACCACGGCCGGGTCGTGGACCTGTGCACGCGCGACGCGCTGCGCGAGCTGGCGACCCCGGGTCTGCTGGCGGCGTTCGCACCCATCGCGGTGGGCTTCGGCCTGGGGGTCGGCCCGCTGGCCGGGTTCCTGGGCGGGGCGATCGCCGCGGGCGTCCTCATGGCCGTGTTCCTGGCCAACTCCGGCGGTGCGTGGGACAACGCGAAGAAGCTCGTCGAGGACGGCCTGCACGGCGGCAAGGGGTCGGAGGCGCACGCGGCGACGGTCATCGGCGACACGGTCGGCGACCCGTTCAAGGACACCGCGGGCCCGGCGATCAACCCGCTGCTGAAGGTGATGAACCTCGTCGCGCTGCTCGTGGCGCCCGCCGTGGTGACGCTGAGCATCGGCCCCGACGCGAACAACTGGCTGCGGTACGGCATCGCCGCCGCGGCCACGGCCGTCATCGTCGCCGCGGTGGCGCTCAGCCGCAGCCGCCGCGTGGACATGTCGGCGCCCACGACCGGTCCGGGGCGGGCGGTCGCCGGCGAGGAGGACGCGCTGACCGACGGCTCGGTGGACCTGACGGGCCGCGAGCGCCGCGCGCGCCGCAGCGAGCGCGACTGACCCGACCGCGGGCGAGCGGCGGGCGCCTTGGCAGGATCGCGGCGTGGACCCCAGGGAACTGCTGGCCCGGCTGCGCGAGGACCTCGCCGAGGCCGGCTACACCGTCGACGGCGTGCAGGAGCTGGTGGGCGACGTCGCCTCCCGCGCGCTGGACCGCGAGCAGGCGCTGCCGGCGCTGCGGGCCGCCGAGCGGGCGGGCGGGCCGGCGTCGGTGCTGCTGCGCTGCTGCACGCTGGGCCGGGAGGTGACGCGGGCCGAGGTGGACGCGGCGCTGCCGCGCACCGGCACCGACGGCGCCGCCGCGCTGGGTCTGCTCGCCGCCGCGGGCGCGGCCCCGGGCGACGCGGTGCGCCCGCTGGTGGACCTGCGCCCGTACCGCGTCGACGACGGCGCCGGGGACGGCAGCCCGGCGGACTGGTGGCTGGTCTCGGACCTGGGGGAGCTGGCCACCGGGCGGGCGCTGGCCCCCGACCACGTCCTGGGGGTCGGCGGGGCGTCCCTGACGCTGGCGCGGGCGACGGTCCGCACGCCGGTGGGCTCGGTGCTGGACGTGGGCACCGGCTGCGGCGTGCAGGCCCTGCACGCGGCCCGGCACGCGCGCCGCGTCGTGGCCACCGACACCTCCGAGCGCGCACTGGACCTGGCGGCCGTCAACGCCGCCCTCAACGGCGTGGCGCTGGACCTGCGGCAGGGCTCCCTGCTGGAGCCGGTCGCCGACGGCGAGCTGTTCGACCTGGTGGTCTCGAACCCGCCGTTCGTCATCACCCCGCGCCGGGAGGGGGTGCCGCAGTACGAGTACCGCGACGGCGGGATGTCCGGCGACAGCCTGGTGCGCCGCCTGTTCGCCGAGGTGGGCGGCGTCCTGGCGCCCGGCGGGGTAGCGCAGCTGCTGGGCAACTGGGAGTACCACGGCGAGGACGACTGGGCCCAGCGCCTGGAGGGCTGGCTGGAGGGCACGGGCCTGGACGCGTGGGTCGTGCAGCGCGAGGTCGCCGACCCGGCGCTGTACGCCGAGACGTGGATCCGCGACGGGGGGCAGAAGCCGGGGGCGGCGTTCGACGAGCTGTACGCGGCGTGGCTGGACGACTTCGAGGCGCGCGGCGTCACGGGCGTCGGCTTCGGGGTGGTGACGCTGCGCCGGCCGGTGGCCGGTCCGCCGACGCTGCGCCGCTTCGAGGAGGTCCTGTCGGGGGTGGACGACCCGCTGGGCGGGGTGTTCGCCGCGGGGCTGGTCGCGCACGACCGGCTGGCGGTGCTGGACGACGAGGCGCTGGCGGGCACGGCGCTGCGGGTGGCGCCGGACGTCAGCGACGAGCGCTACCACGCGCCGGGGGAGCCGGACCCGCGCGTGGTGCTGCTGCGCCAGGGCGGCGGTCTGCGCCGCGTCGTGCAGGCCGACGGGGACCTCGCGGGCCTGGTCGGGGCGTGCGACGGGGAGCTGACGGTGGGGCAGGTCGCGGCCGGTCTGGCGGTGCTGCTGGAGGAGGACGCGCCGGCGCTGCGGGCCCGCCTGCTGCCGCGGGTGCGCGACCTGGTGCGCGACGGCCTGCTGCTCCTGCCCCCCTCCTGAGGGGCTCCCGGTCGGGGTCCGGGGCACGCCGGGGCGTCGCGGGGCGTTCGCCCGGTACCGCGACGGCGTGCGAGGCTGGCGGGCGGACGACGTGGACGAGACGGCCGGCGGTGCGCCGGGCGGGGGGTGCGCCGGAGGGCGCGGGGAGGACGGCAGTCGGTGGCGGGGAAGTCCCAGACCAGCGCGGGCACGAGCGACGGCCTGCGCCGGCTCGTGATCGTGGAGTCGGCGAGCAAGATCGCCAAGATCGCCGACTACCTGGGCCCGGGGTACCGCGTCGAGGCCAGCGCCGGCCACATCCGCGACCTGCCGCAGCCCTCGCAGCTGCCCGAGGACGTCAAGAAGGGCCCCTACGGCAAGTTCGCCGTGGACGTGGAGAACGGCTTCGACCCCTACTACGTCGTCGACGCGGACAAGCGCAAGACGGTCGCCGAGCTCAAGCGCGCGCTCAAGGAGGTCGACGAGCTCGTCCTGGCCACCGACCGCGACCGCGAGGGCGAGGCCATCGCCTGGCACCTGGTGCAGGCGCTGCAGCCGCGCGTGCCGTACCGCCGGATGGTGTTCGGCGAGATCACCCGCGAGGCGATCCGCCAGGCCGCGCAGGAGATGCGCGACATCGACGACCGGCTCGTCGACGCGCAGGAGACCCGCCGCATCCTGGACCGCCTGTACGGCTACGAGCTGTCGCCGGTGCTGTGGCGCAAGGTGCGCGCCGGCCTGTCCGCCGGGCGCGTGCAGTCGGTGGCGACCCGCCTGTGCGTGGAGCGCGAGCGCGAGCGGATGGCGTTCCGGGCGGCGACGTACGCGGACGTGACGGGCCGCTTCGCCCCGCGGGGGGAGGCGGGCGAGTTCTCGGCGCGCCTGGTGCAGCTGGACGGCGCGCGCGTGGCCACGGGCCGCGACTTCGAGGACTCCGGGGAGCTCAAGCGTTCCTCGGCGTCCGCGGGTGTCGCGCACCTGGACGCGGCGGCGGCGGAGGCGCTGGCGCGCTCGCTGGACGACGCGGCGTTCGCGGTGCGCTCGGTGGAGGAGAAGCCGTACTCGCGGCGCCCGGCGGCGCCGTTCATCACCTCCTCCCTGCAGCAGGAGGCCTCGCGCAAGCTGCGGCTGAACGCGCGCGCCACGATGCGCGCGGCGCAGCGGCTGTACGAGGGCGGCTACATCACCTACATGCGCACCGACTCGATCCAGCTGTCGGCGCAGGCGCTGGCGGCGGCGCGGGCGCAGGCCCGGGAGCTGTACGGGCCCGAGTACGTGCCGGACGGCCCGCGCGCGTACTCCTCGAAGTCGAAGAACGCGCAGGAGGCGCACGAGGCGATCCGCCCCGCCGGCGAGGTGTTCCGCACCCCGGCGCAGGTGTCGGGGGAGCTGCGCGGGGACGAGTTCCGCCTGTACGACCTCATCTGGAAGCGCACGGTCGCCTCGCAGATGCACGACGCGCGGGGCACGACGGCGACGGTGCGCCTGGGCGCGACGTCGGCCGACGGGCGCGACGCGGAGTTCTCCGCGAGCGGCACGATCATCTCGTTCCGCGGTTTCCTCGCCGCCTACGAGGAGGGCCGCGACGAGGTCCGCGACGCCGGGGCGGACGCGGCCGACACCGAGCGCCGGCTGCCGCCCCTGGAGCGGGGGAGCGCCCTGAGCGCGGCGGACCTGGCCGCCGACGTGCACGAGACGTCCCCGCCGCCGCGCTACACCGAGGCGACGCTGGTGAAGACGCTGGAGGAGAAGGGGATCGGGCGTCCGTCGACCTTCGCCTCGATCATCTCCACGATCGTCGACCGCGGGTACGTGCGCTACAAGGGGTCCGCGCTGGTGCCGACCTGGCTGGCGTTCGCGGTGACGCGGCTGCTGGAGGAGCACTTCCCGCGGCTGGTGGACTACGACTTCACGGCCGCGATGGAGAACGACCTCGACGCGATCAGCCGCGGCGAGGCCGAGCGGGTGGACTGGCTCACGCGCTTCTACTTCGGCGCGGGCGGCCCGGCGGGGCCCGCGGGTGCGGCGCCGGCGCCCGGCGGCGGCCCGTCCGGCGGTGCCGCGGAGGGCATCAAGGGCCTGGCCGACGACCTCGGTTCGATCGACGCCCGGGAGATCTCCACGGTGCCGATCGGCGAGGGCATCGTGCTGCGGGTGGGCCGCTACGGCCCGTACCTGGAGGGCCCGGACGCCGACACCGGGGAGCTGCTGAAGGCCTCGGTGCCCGAGGACGTCGCCCCGGACGAGATGACGGTGGAGAAGGCGCGCGAGCTGCTGGTCTCCCAGTCCGACGACGACCGCGTGCTGGGGCAGGACCCGGCGACGGGCCGCACGGTGGTGGCGCGCGTGGGCCGCTACGGCCCGTACGTCACCGAGCTGCTCGAGGACGACGCCCCGGCCACGGCCGTCGAGGAGCGCGCCGCGGCGAAGAAGACCGCGAAGAAGGCGGCGAAGGTCAAGCCGCGGACGTCGTCGCTGTTCAAGGACATGTCCGTGGAGACCGTCACGCTGGAGCAGGCGCTGGCGCTGCTGTCGCTGCCGCGCGTGGTCGGCACCGACCCGGAGTCCGGTGAGGAGATCACCGCGCAGAACGGCCGGTACGGGCCGTACCTCAAGCGCGGCACGGACTCGCGGTCGCTGGCGAGCGAGGACCAGATCTTCGACATCACGCTGGCGGAGGCGCTGGCGGTGTACGCGCAGCCGAAGACCCGGCGCGGGCAGGTGGCGCGGCCGCCGCTGAAGGAGCTGGGCCCGGACCCGGAGACGGGGCAGCCGATCGTCGTCAAGGACGGCCGGTTCGGCCCGTACGCGACGGACGGGACGACGAACGCGACGCTGCGCAAGGACGACGACCCGGAGACGCTGACGCTGGAGCGGGCCGCGGAGCTGCTGGCGGACAAGCGCGCCAAGGGCCCGGCGCCGAAGAAGGCGGCGGCGAAGAAGACGGCCGCGAAGAAGACGGCTCCGGCGAAGAAGGCCGCCGCGAAGAAGACGGCGGCGAAGAAGGCGGCGGCTCCGGCGGAGGGCTGAGCGCGTCCGGGGCGGTGTGGGTGGGGGGTCCTACCCTGGCGCCCGTGACCGACACCGCCCTCCCGGGGTCCTTCGTCGCCCTGGAGGGCGGGGACGGCTCGGGCAAGTCCACGCAGGTGCGCCTGCTGGCCGAGCACCTCGCCGGCACCGGCCGCGAGGTGGTCGTCACGCGGGAGCCGGGGGGCACGGAGCTGGGCCGCGAGGTCCGCGCGCTGGTGCTGGCCGCCCCGGGCGGGCCGGTGCTGGACCCGCGCGCGGAGGCGCTGCTGTTCGCCGCCGACCGCGCCCAGCACGTCGCGCAGGTGGTGCGCCCGGCGCTGGAGCGCGGCGCCGTGGTGGTCACGGACCGGTACGTGGACTCCTCGCTGGCCTACCAGGGCGCCGGCCGCGCGCTGGCGGTGGACGAGGTGGAGCGCCTGTCGGCGTGGGCGACGGCCGGGCTGCGCCCGGACCTGACGGTGGTCCTGGACGTGGACCCGGTCACGGCGGCGGCCCGGCGCGGGCGCGACGCCGCCCGGGCGGGCGAGGACCGGCTGGAGGCGGAGTCGCGGGCCTTCCACGCGCGGGTGCGCGAGCAGTTCGTGCTGCTGGCCCGCCGCGACCCCGGCCGCTACCTGGTGGTGGACGCGACGGCTCCGGCGGAGGTGGTGGCGGCCGCGGTGCGCGAGCGGGTCGCGGTCCTGCTGGGGACGGCCACCGCGGCGGGCCGGGCGTGAGCACCGCGGCGGCCCCGGCCGCGCCGTCGGGGGCCCCCGGGGGCGTGTGGTCGCAGGTCGTCGGCCAGGAGCCGGCCGTGGCGGTGCTGTCGCGCGCGGCCGCGGCGGCCCGGGCCGCGGCCGCCGCGACGACCGCGGGTGCCGCGGCCGTGGCCGGGGTGGCCGCGGCGGGCATGACGCACGCCTGGCTGCTGACGGGCCCGCCGGGCTCGGGGCGGTCCGTGGCCGCCCGCGCGTTCGCCGCGGCCCTGGCGTGCGAGGACCCGGCGCGGGTGGGCTGCGGGACGTGCGCGGGCTGCCGCACAGCCCTGACGGGCGCGCACGCCGACGTCACGGTGTTCGCCACCGAGCACACGTGGATCCGTCGCCAGGACGTCGAGCCGCTCATCGCCACCGCCCAGCGGCGCCCGTCGGTGGGCCGCTGGCGGGTGGTCGTCGTGGAGGACGCCGACCGGCTCAACGAGACGTCCGGCAACGTGCTGCTGAAGACCATCGAGGAGCCGCCGCCGCAGACGGTGTGGCTGCTGTGCGCGCCGGCCGTCGACGACGTGCTGCCGACGATCCGCTCGCGCGCCCGGCACGTGCCGCTGCGGGTGCCGCCGGCCGACGCGGTGGCCGAGCTGCTGGTGCGCCGCGACGGCGTGGACCCGGCGATGGCGGCGTTCGCGGCCCGCGCGGCGCAGAGCCACGTCGGCCTGGCCCGGCGCCTGGCCCGCGACGAGGGCGCGCGCATCCGCCGCCGGGAGGTCCTGCGGCTGCCGGAGCGGCTGCGCGGGGTGGGCGACGCGGTCGTGGCGGCCGGGGAGCTGGTGGAGGTCGCCGCGGAGGAGGCGAGCGCGTCCACGGCCGAGCGCGACGCCCGGGAGAAGGCCGAGCTGATGCGCTCGCTGGGCGCCGACGGTCCGTCCCCGGTGCCGCCGGCGGTGCGCGCGCAGGTGCGGGCGCTGGAGGAGGACCAGAAGCGGCGGGCGCGGCGCGCGCAGAACGACGTGCTGGACCGCGCGCTGGTGGACCTGCTGGGCTTCTACCGCGACGTGCTCGTGGTGCAGCTGGGCGCGCCGGTGGAGCTCGTCAACGGCGACGTGGCCGCGGCGCTGCGCCGGGCGGCCGCGGAGTGCTCCCCGGAGGAGACGGTGCGCCGCACGGAGGCGGTGCAGCTGGCCCGCGAGCGCCTGGCGCAGAACGTCGCCCCGCTGCTGGCGGTGGAGGCGATGGCCCTGCAGCTTCGCCCGCGCGAGCGCTGAGGACACCCCCGCGCGAGCGTCCCGGCACCCGCCCCGGGGTGGTGCCGGGGGTCCGTTGACACCCGCTGACCGCGTGCCTAGCTTGCCGATCACGTCAGCGCGGACGCTCCCGGCGGCCGCGGCGTCGCGCCTCCTGGAGGAACCGTGGCCCAGCTGCTCAACGACCCCGCCGAAGCCGTCCCCGACGCGCTGCGCGGTATGGCCGCGTGCCACCCCGACCTGCACGTGGACCTGGAGAACCGGGTGGTGCGCCGCGCGGGCGGGCCCCGGCCGGGCAAGGTCGGCCTCGTCTCCGGGGGCGGGTCGGGCCACGAGCCCCTGCACGCGGGGTTCGTCGGCCACGGGATGCTCGACGCCGCCTGCTGCGGGGCGGTGTTCACCTCGCCCGTGCCCGACCAGGTGCTGGCCGCCACGCGGGCCGTGGACTCCGGCGCGGGCGTCCTGCACGTGGTGAAGAACTACACCGGGGACGTCCTGAACTTCCGGATGGCGGCGGAGGAGGCGGACGAGGAGGACGTGCGGGTGGAGACGGTGCTCGTCGACGACGACGTGGCCGTCACCGACAGCACGTGGACGGCGGGCCGGCGCGGCACGGGCGCCACCCTGTTCGTGGAGAAGGTCGTGGGCGCGGCCGCGGAGGAGGGGCTGGAGCTGGGGGAGCTGGCGGCGCTGGGCCGCGAGGTGGTCTCGCGCAGCCGCAGCTTCGGGGTGGCGCTGACGGCGTGCACGACCCCGGGCTCGGACCGGCCGGGCTTCGACCTGGCGGCCGGCGAGATGGAGGTCGGCATCGGCATCCACGGCGAGCCGGGCCGCGAGCGGGCCCCGCTGGCGCCGGCGCGCGAGGTGGCGCGCACGAGCGTGGCGGCGATCGCCGACGACATGCCCCTGGACGGGGAGGTGCTGCTGATGGTCAACGGGATGGGCGGCACGCCGCTGCTGGAGCTGTACGTGCTGGCCGCGGACGTGCGCGCGGCGGTGGAGGAGCGCGGTGGCCGGGTGGTGCGCGCCCTGGTCGGGAACTACGTCACGAGCCTGGAGATGGCGGGCAGCATGGTCAGCGTGTGCCGGCTGGACGAGCGGCTGACCCGCTGGTGGGACGCGCCGGTGCAGACGCCGGCGCTGCGCTGGGGCCGGTGATCCGCGTGAGCCCGGAGAGCGCTGCGGGGGGGAGCGTCCTGGACGCGGCGGCGGCCACCGCCTGGGTGCGCCGGTTCGCGCAGCTGGTGCAGGAGGACGCGGTGGCGCTGACGGACCTGGACCGCCCGATCGGCGACTCCGACCACGGCGTGAACCTGCGCCGGGGCGCGGTGGCGGTGCTGGCGGCCCTGGAGGGCCCGGACGCGCCGGCGACGGCCGCCGACGTGCTGCGCGCGGCGGGCACGACGCTGGTGAGCACGGTCGGCGGGGCCAGCGGACCGCTGTACGGGACGGCGCTGCGCCGGGTGGGCAAGGCGCTGGTGGGGGTGGACGCCGCGGGCGGGCCGGAGCTGGCGCGGGCGCTGCGCGCGGGCGTGGACGCGGTGGTGCGCCTGGGCGGTGCGGAGGTCGGCGACGCGACGATGGTCGACGCGCTGCTGCCGGCCGTGGAGGCGCTGGAGCGGGAGGTGGCGGCCGGGACGGCGCTGCGGGAGGCGGTGGGGGCCGCGGTGCGCGCGGCGCAGGAGGGCGCGGAGTCCACCGACGCGCTGGTGGCGCGCAAGGGCCGGGCCAGCTACCTGGGCGAGCGCAGCGCCGGGCACCGCGACCCGGGTGCGGCGTCGTCGGTGCTGCTGCTGCGGGCGCTGGCGGACGCGCTGGGGGAGCCCGCGTGAGCGTGCGGCTGGTCCTGCTCTCGCACAGCGCGACCGCGGCGGCGGGGGTGGCGGAGCTGGCCGGTCAGGTCGCCGGCGGCGCGGTGCTGGAGGCGGTGGGCGGCACGGCGGACGGCCGGCTGGGCACGGACGCCGGCGCGCTGGAGGCCGCCGCCCGCCGCGGCCTGGACGCCGGCGACGACGTCGCGGTGCTGGTGGACCTGGGCAGCGCGGTGCTGACGGCGAAGGCGTGGCTGGCGGACCTGGACGACGACGAGCTGGAGCGGGTGGCGCTGGTGGACGCGCCGTTCCTGGAGGGTGCGGTGGCGGCCGCGGTCACCGCCGCCACCGGCGCGGACCTGGCCGAGGTGGTCACCCGCGCCGAGGAGGCCCGCGACCTGCGCAAGCGCTGACCCGCCCCCGCCCGTCCCGCGCCCGTCCAACCCCTGCGACCTGCCGACCTCCGCGCCTCTCCCCACCTGCCGTGATCATGCGCGGGTGAACACTCACCCGTCCATGATCATCGTGATCTTGCTGGGTCTACCAGCAAGATCACGGAGAGGTGGGGCGGTCGGGGGCGGGGAGGAGCGCGAGGGCCGGGGCGGGGTCAGTCGAGGATCGCCCGGGTGGTCGAGCGCTGCTCCGTCAGGACGCCGCTGATGAGCTCCTGGGTGCGGTTGATCTCCGCGACCGCCCCGTGGATGTCGCTGAGGGAGGCGACGACCGCCTCGACGCGCGACTGGATCGCCTCCACCGTCGCGCTGACGTCGGCCGTGGCGCGCGCCGTCTCGGTCGACAGCTCCTTGACCTCGCCGGCCACGACGGCGAACCCGCGGCCGGCGTCCCCGGCGCGCGCGGCCTCGATGGTCGCGTTGAGGGCGAGCAGGTTGGTCTGCGCCGCGATGGCCTGGATGGCCCGCACGACCTGGTCGATCTGTCGGCTGGCCTCGCCGAGGGCGGCGACCTGCGCGTTGGCCTCGTCGGCGAGCTGCTCGCCGCGCGCGGCGACGGCGGAGGCGGAGGACACGTTGGCGCCGACCTCGTCGATGGAGGCCATCAGCTGCCCGCCGGCCTCGCGCAGGCGCGCCTCGGACGCGAAGCGCTCCAGCGCCTGGCCGACGAGGAAGGCGGTGTTGCGCAGGGCGCTCTGCCGGCTCGGGTGCATGATCAGCGTGCGGGTGGCGAAGAAGTCCATCGTGCCGATGAACCTGCCGCCGACGGTGATGGGCAGGCACACGCCGGACTTCACGCCCACGGCCTGGGCGGCGGGGCGGCGCACGCAGTCGGTGAGCTCGCCGAGGTCCTCGACGAACACGAGGTCCTGGCGGGCCCAGGTGCGCCCGGACAGCCCGACACCCTTGGCGAAGGAGGCGCTGCGGGTGACGCGGCGGAACTCCTCGCCGGCGTCGCCGGACTCCTGCACGAACCGCAGGACCTGCGCGTCCTCGTCCAGGCGCCAGAACGAGCCGTACTGCCAGTCGAAGTCGCGGCGGATGGTCTCCAGCGCGGTCGTCAGGGCCTGCTGCTCGTCGCGGGCGGTGACGAGCTCGCGGATGACGGTGGACACGGCCTCGGTGTCCTGCGCGGCCTTCTCCCGGCGCACCGCGTCGGCGACGCGGGTGATGGCCTCGGAGACGAGGACGCCGACGGTGCGCAGGACGGCCAGGCGGCCGGGGGAGGGCTCGATCCGCTCGGTGGTGAAGAAGTCCATCGTCCCGACGACCTGCCCGCCCTCGACGACGGGGAAGCAGATGCCGCTGCGCACGCCGGCGCGCACGGCGGCGGGGGCGCGCACGCAGTCGGCGAGCTCGCCGAGGTCGGGGACGAAGACGAGGTCGCGCTGGCGCCAGGCGCGCCCCGACAGCCCCACACCTTCGGCGAAGCTGGCCTCCAGGGTGACCTGCCGGAACTCCGCGCCGGCGTCGCCGCGCTCGACGGCGAAGCGCAGGACGCGGGTGGTGGGGTCCAGGCGCCAGTAGGAGCCGTAGGCCCAGTCGAAGCGGTCGCGCACGACGTCCAGGGCGGTGCCGACGGCCTGGTCGACGGTGGTGGCCGCGGCGAGGGCGACGACGACGGCGGTGACGGCCTCGACGTCGGCCTGCTGCTCGGCGAGCTGCTTGAGGGTCTGCGGGGCGGGGTCGCGTCGCTTGCTGAACATCGGGTCCTCCGGGTCTCCGGGAGCGCGGGTGGGCACCCGCGGCTGCCGGCCTCGACGTCGTCGACGGGTCCTGCAGGTGTCGGGGCCCGCGGGACCCGCCTTGACCCCCCGGGGAGGGATCTCACCCGTCCGGTGGTGGGCGCCGGTCAGCGCCGCGCGGGCACGGGCACCACGTCGAGGTCGGCGGCCACGTGCACCTCGACGTCGGCGCCGACGTCGGCGAGGGCCGCCCGGGCCTCGGCGGCGAACTCGCCGGGGTCGGTGTAGCGCTGGGAGAAGTGGGTCAGGACGAGGCGGCGCACGCCGGCGCGCGCGGCGGCGGTGGCGGCCTGGCGGGCGGTCAGGTGGGCGTAGCGCTCGGCCAGGTCGCGGTCGCGGTCCAGGAAGGTGGCCTCGACGACGGCCAGGTCGGCGCCGCGCAGGACGGCGTCGAGGGCGGGGTGGTCGCGGGTGTCCATGGCGATGGCGAACACCTGCCCGGGGCGCGGCTCGGTGACGTCGGCGAGCCGGACGCCGCGCAGGACGCCCTCGCGCTGCAGGCGCCCGACGTCGGGTCCGGCGATGCCGGCGGCGGCCAGCGCGCCGGGGACGAAGCGGCGCCCGTCGGGTTCGGCGAGGCGGTAGCCGACGGCGGGGACGCGGTGGTCGAGCAGGCGGGCGCTCAGGCGCGCGCCGGCGACCCCGGCGACGGGGACGTCGGCGTCGTGGGTCGCGTCGACGGCTTCGACGAGGGCGTGGACGTCCGCGTCGGCGACGGAGGCCAGCGCCCGCAGGTGGGCCTCGGCGTCGCGGGGGCCGTGGACGGTGACGGTGCGGCCGGGGGCGTCCAGCGCCATGCGGGCCAGGACGCCGGGCACGCCGAGGCAGTGGTCGCCGTGCCGGTGGCTGACGCAGATCCGCTCGACCCGGGGGGAGGCGACGCCGGCCAGGACCATCTGGCGCTGGGTGCCCTCGCCGGCCTCGAAGAGGACGGAGGTGCCGTCCCAGCGCAGCAGGTAGCCGTTGTGGTTGCGCGTTCGGGTGGGGGCCTGGCTGGCGGTGCCGAGGACGACCAGCTCCCGCGCGGACACGGCGCCCACTCTGCCAGCGCTGGCGCGTCCGGGTGACGCCCGGTGGCGCCCGGGTGACGCCGTCACCCGCCCGGCCCTCCCGCGGACGGGTGCTCGGGGCAGCGACCTCACGCAGCGCGCACAGTCGGTGGACGGCCCGCCGGCTCCGGCGGTGGGCTCCTCGAGACGGGAGTCACCGTGCAGCGCAAGAAGATCTTCGCCGTGTCCGCCGCCGTCGCCGTGACCGCGGGACTGGCCACCGCCGGCAGCGCGGTCGCCGCCGGCGCCGGCAAGTCCGAGACGGCCCGGTCCTCGGCCGCCGTGCAGGCCCTGCGGGCGGGCGGCACCGTGACCGCCGGGGCGAGCTCGGAGGCCACCACCGCTGCGACCGACGTGGGCGCCGGCGCCGTCCGCCTGTCCGGCCGGGACCGCTACGAGACCGCCGCGGACGTGGCGGGCACGTTCTGGGACGCCGAGACGACCGCGATCGTCTACCTCGCCTCGGGCACCTCCAGCGCCGACGCTCTGTCCCTGGGCCCCTCCACGATGCTGGCCGGGCCGCTGCTGCTGACCGAGCGCGACCGGCTGCCGGAGGTGACGCGCGCGGAGCTGGTGCGCCTGGAGCCGTGCTTCGTCGTCGTCGCGGGCGGTGCGGCCGTGGTGTCGGACGCCGTGGTCCTGGACGCCGAGCGGTACGCCGACCCCGCCAAGTGCGGCGAGGTCCCCACCGCCCCCTGACGTCCGCCGCCCGACGTCCACCTCCGGACTGCCCCCACCCCTCCCAGCTCCCGCCTCCACCCCCGCCGTGATCTCGCAGGGGGTCCCAGCAAGATCACGGCGGGGGTGGGCCGCGCTCGCGGTGATCGTGGACGGTGGGGCGCTCAGCCGTCCGTGATCACGGCGAGAGGACCTTCGACCCTGTGAGTTGAGCGGAACAAGCTCAACTCTGGCAGTGTTGTGCTCAGCGACCCCGCACACGCACTCGCCAGGAGGTAGCCCGTGGACCTCAAGCTCACGACCCGCGCGCAGGAGGCCCTGGCCGACGCCGTCGGCCGCGCCACCACGGCGGGCCACCCGCAGGTCGAGCCGCTGCACGTCCTCGCCGCCCTGCTGGGGCAGGAGAACGGCGTGGCCGGCCACCTGCTCACCGCCGTCGGCGCCGACCGGGCGACGCTCGCCCGCCGCGTCGACGGCGCGCTCGCCTCGCTGCCCAGCGCCTCCGGCAGCGCCGTCGCGCAGCCGCAGCTGTCGCGCCCCGCCCTGCAGCTCATGCAGGCCGCCGGCGACGAGGCGCGCGCCCTCGACGACGCCTACGTCTCCACCGAGCACCTGCTGCTCGGTGCCGCCGCCGGCCGGTCCGCGGCCGGGGAGGCCCTGCGCGCCGTCGGCGCCACCCGCGACGCGCTGCTCGACGCGCTGCCGACCGTCCGCGGCGGCGCGAAGGTCACCTCGCCCGACCCCGAGGGCACCTACCAGGCGCTGGAGAAGTACGGCGTCGACCTGACCGCGCAGGCGCGCGAGGGCAAGCTCGACCCGGTCATCGGCCGCGACGCCGAGATCCGCCGCGTCGTGCAGGTGCTGTCCCGGCGCACCAAGAACAACCCCGTCCTCATCGGCGAGCCCGGCGTCGGCAAGACCGCCGTCGTGGAAGGGCTGGCCCAGCGCATCGTCGCCGGCGACGTGCCGGAGTCGCTGCGCGGCAAGCGCCTCATCGCCCTGGACCTGGCGAGCATGGTCGCCGGCGCGAAGTACCGCGGGGAGTTCGAGGAGCGCCTGAAGGCCGTCCTGGAGGAGATCCGGCGCAGCGAGGGGCAGGTCGTCACCTTCATCGACGAGCTGCACACCGTCGTCGGCGCCGGCGCCGCTGAGGGCTCCATGGACGCCGGGAACATGCTGAAGCCGATGCTCGCCCGCGGGCAGCTGCGCCTGGTGGGCGCCACCACCCTCGACGAGTACCGCGAGCGGATCGAGAAGGACCCCGCGCTGGAGCGCCGCTTCCAGCAGGTGTTCGTCGGCGAGCCGAGCGTGCCCGACACCATCGGCATCCTGCGCGGCCTGCGCGAGCGGTACGAGGCGCACCACAAGGTCGCCATCTCCGACGCCGCCCTCGTGGCCGCCGCCACGCTGTCCGACCGGTACATCTCCGGCCGCCAGCTGCCCGACAAGGCCATCGACCTCGTCGACGAGGCCGCGTCCCGGCTGCGCATGGAGATCGACTCCTCGCCCGTGGAGATCGACGAGCTGCGCCGCGCCGTGGACCGGCTGCGGATGGAGGAGCTGGCGCTGTCCAAGGAGGACGACGCCGCCTCCCGCGAGCGCCTGGACGCGCTGCGCGCGCAGCTGGCCGACCGGCAGGAGCAGCTGACCGCGCTGACCGCCCGCTGGGAGCAGGAGAAGGCCGGCCTGAACCGCGTCGGCGAGCTGAAGCAGCGCATCGATGAGCTGCGCTCGCAGGCCGAGCGGCTGCAGCGCGAGGGCGACCTGGGCGGGGCCAGCGAGGTCCTGTACGGGCGCATCCCCGCGCTGGAGCGCGAGCTGGAGCAGGCGCAGGCCGCCGAGAGCCAGGCCGCCGAGCACAAGCCGATGGTCGCCGACGAGGTGGGCCCCGACGACATCGCCGAGGTCATCGCCGGCTGGACCGGCATCCCCGCCGGCCGGATCCTCGAGGGCGAGACGGAGAAGCTGCTGCGCATGGAGGAGTTCCTCGGAGCCCGGCTCATCGGCCAGGCCGAGGCCGTGCGCGCGGTCTCGGACGCGGTGCGCCGCAGCCGCGCCGGGGTCGACGACCCCGACCGCCCGACGGGTTCCTTCCTGTTCCTCGGCCCGACCGGCGTCGGCAAGACGGAACTGGCGAAGGCGCTCGCGGACTTCCTCTTCGACGACGAGCGGGCGATGGTCCGCATCGACATGAGCGAGTACTCGGAGAAGCACGCGGTGGCCCGCCTCGTCGGCGCCCCGCCCGGGTACGTCGGCTACGAGGAGGGCGGCCAGCTCACCGAGGCCGTGCGCCGCCGGCCGTACTCGGTGGTGCTGCTGGACGAGGTGGAGAAGGCCCACCCGGAGGTGTTCGACATCCTCCTGCAGGTCCTCGACGACGGTCGCCTGACCGACGGGCAGGGCCGCACGGTGGACTTCCGCAACGTCATCCTCGTGCTCACCTCGAACCTCGGGTCGCAGTTCCTCGTCGACCCGGAGCTGTCGCAGGCCACCAAGCGCGACGCGGTGATGAGCGCCGTGCGGGGGAACTTCAAGCCGGAGTTCCTCAACCGCCTCGACGACGTCGTGGTCTTCGACCCGCTGTCGACGCAGGAGCTCAGCCGGATCGTGGAGCTGCAGGTGCAGCGGCTGGCCGGCCGCCTGGCCGACCGCCGCCTGAGCCTGGACGTCAGCGACGCGGCGAAGGACTGGCTGGCCATCACCGGATACGACCCCGCCTACGGGGCGCGGCCGCTGCGCCGGCTGGTGCAGCGCGAGATCGGCGACCGGCTGGCCCGCGCGATCCTCGCCGGCGACGTCCGCGACGGCGACACCGTCGAGGTGGACGTGGAGGACGGCGGTTTCTCCGTCGACCTCGACGCCCCCGGGCAGGGCGCCGGGTCCTCCGGGCTCGTCGTGCGCCGGGCGGAGAGCGGCGTCAGCGCGCGCTGACCTTCGCGGACGGGCCCGCCGGACCACCCGGTCCGGCGGGCCCGCCCGCGTCCGCGGGCCTCACGCGCCCGCCCGCACCACCCCGGCGAACCGCGCGGGCGTCGTGCCCAGCACCCGCCGGAAGTGCCGCGTCAGGTGCGACTGGTCGTGGAAGCCCGCCCGCGCGGCGGCTTCGGCGGGCCGGGTCCCGGCCAGCAGCAGCCGCCGGGCCAGGTCGACGCGCCGCGCCGTCAGGTAGGCGTGCGGCGGCAGGCCGTGGTGGTGGCCGAACGCGCGCACCAGGTGCGCGGTGCTCGCGCCGAGGAGGGCGGCGGCGTCGGCCAGCGCGATCCCGTCCACCACGTGCTCGTCGAGCAGCTCGCGCAGCCGGCGGGCCAGCGGGCTGTCCTCGTGCCGGGCGGGCTCCGGCCCGCCGGCCGCGCGCGAGCGCAGCGCGTCGACGACGAGCGCCGCCCGCCCGGCCGCCTCGAACTCCTCCCCGGGCCGGCTGGCCGCCTCGTGCAGCGCGGAGACCGCGGTCCACGCGCGCGGGTCGCCCAGCGCCGGCGCGCCGGCGAAGAACCCCGCCGCCGCGGCCGGCAGCGCGTCCGGTTCCAGGTACACCACGCGCTTGCGGAAACCCTCCGGCGTCGCGGCCCGCCCGTCGTGCGCGACGTGCGGGGGCAGGACCGTCACCGCGCTCCGGTCGCCGGCGTGCCGGTGGCGCTCCAGCCCGTAGTCCACGGCGCCCTCGTCGACGAGCAGGACCGTCCACGTGTCGTGGGTGTGCATCGGGTAGGCGTGCCGGGTGAAGCGCGCCCGCAGGACCTCGGCGACCCCCGGCACGCCCGGGCGCCGGCTGCGGACGAACTCGCCCGGCCCCGGACCCGCCGCAGCGGAGTTCGCAGCCACCGCAAGAACGTACAAGACGGCCCCGCGCGCGGTCCGCACGCTGGACGGGTGAGCACCCAGACCACCGCCACCGGGATCGTCGACGCCGCGGCCGGTGACGCCCCGCCGCGCCCGGCCACCAAGACCGCCGTCCTGCTGCGCGACGACCTCGCCCCCTGGCAGCGCCTGAACGTCACCGCGTTCCTCGCCTCGGGGGTCACCGCCCGCCACCCCGACCTGGTGGGGCTGCCGTACGCGGACGCCGACGGCCAGGCCTACCTGCCGCTCCTCGGTCAGCCGGTCCTCGTGTTCGAGGCCACCGGCGCGCTCCTGGCGACCGCCCGGGAGCGTGCGCTGACCCGCGGCGTGGACGTCGCGGTCTTCACCGCGGACATGTTCGCCACCGGCCACGACGCCGCCAACCGCGCCGTCGTCGCCCGCGTCGCCGGCGCCGACCTGGACCTCGTCGGCCTGGCCGTCCACGGCGCGCGGGGCGCCGTCGACAAGGTCGTCAAGGGTGCCCGCCTGCACCCGTGAGGCGGGCGGAACCCCGTGGAGGTCCGCGGCCGGTGCTGCCGGGCTGACCCGCGTGCGCGGTGGGGGAGGGACCCGGCTGCGGTGGCAGGAGCTCCCGCCGCACGTGCGCGCCGGGGTCGGTGACGTCCTCGGCGCCCCGGTCGTTCGCGCCGACAGCCAGGCCGGGGGTTTCTCCCCGGGGTCCGCCGACCGGGTCGTCACCGCCACCGGCCGCCGCGCGTTCGTCAAGGCGGTCGGGCCGGAGCCGAACGCGCACAGCCCGCAGCTGCACCGGCGCGAGGGACGGATCAGCGCGGCGCTGCCGCCGTCCCTGCCGGTGCCGCGGCTGCTGGGGACGGTCGACGACGGCGGCTGGGTCGCCCTCGTCCTGGAGGAGGTCGACGGGCACCAGCCCGCCCTGCCGTGGCGGCCGGCCGACGTGGCCGCGGTGCTGGACGCGCTCGCCGCGCTCGCCGCCGGAGCGACCCCCTGCCCGGTGCCGGACCTGCCCGCGGCCGCGGACGCGCTGCGCGAGGACTTCGCCGGGTTCGAGCGCCTGGCCGCCGACGGCGTCCGGCTGGCCGGGCTGGACGAGCTGCGCGACCTCGCCCACGACCCGCGACGCCGACCCCGGCGAGCTGACCGCGGTCCTGGCCGGGTTCGCCGCCCACTTCCTGGACGGCGCCCGCCGGCCGGCGCCGCCGGGCCTGCCGACGCTGCGGGAGTTCCAGCGCGTGCAGGGGGAGGCGCTGCTGGCGTGGGTGCGCCGGCGGGCCGGCCCGCTAGCGGACTGACCCGCCCGTCCGCGGCCCGCGGACGCCGCCACAGCGGTCCGCGACCCGGCGGGAGGTGTTCACGTCCCGGACCTTGTCCGGGGTGGCGACCTGCGCCACCCTCGGCGCGAGGCGACCACCACGTGAGGGGACGACGATGACCACCACGACGAACGCCCGACGACGCGTCCTCCCGGCGGCGGTGCTGTCCGCCGTGCTGCTGGTCGCCCCCACCTCGGCGGCGACCGCGGCACCCCCGGCACCCCCACCGCTCCCGGCGGCGGCGCCCGCCGACCCCGCCGCGGTGCAGGCGGCCCTGGACGCGCTGACCAGCTCCGGGGCGCAGGGCGCCCAGGTGCGCGTCACCGAGGACGGGCGCGAGCTGCTGCTGCGCAGCGGCACCGCCGACCACGGCGGGGTGCGGCCCGTCCCGCTCGACGGCCGCTTCCGCGTCGGCAGCATCACCAAACCGGTCGTGGCCGCGGTCGTCCTGCAGCTCGTCGGCGAGGGGCGCGTCGAGCTCGACGCCCCCGTGGAGCGCTACCTGCCCGGTCTGCTGCCCGACGGGGACCGGATCACCGTGCGGATGCTGCTGCAGCACACCAGCGGCCTGGCGGAGTACACCGGGCTGCTGCCGGTGCGCGCCGACGGCTACGACGACCGGGAGGCCTACGAGGAGGCCCGCTGGCAGCGCTGGGAGGACCGCGACCTCGTCGCGCTCGCCACCGCCCGCCCCCTGGACTTCGAGCCGGGGACGGCGTGGAGCTACTCCAACACCGGTTACGTCGTCGCGGGGATGGTCGTGGAGGCCGTCACCGGCGCACCGTGGGAGCGCGCCGTGCAGGAGCGGGTCCTCGCACCGCTCGGGCTGCGCGACACCGCCGTGCCCGGCACGGCGCTCCTGCCGCCGCCGCACGCGCACGGGTACCTGCGGATCGAGGGGCAGGTCGTGAACGCGACCTGGCTCGACCCGTCCGTCGCGGACGCGGCCGGCGCGCTCGTGTCCACGACCGCGGACGTCGACCGCTTCCTCGCCGCGCTGCTGGGAGGGGAGCTGCTGCCCCCCGAGCTGCTGGCGGAGATGGTGCGCCCCACCGCGACCTCACCGGCGTACGGGCTGGGGATCGCCGTGGTGCCCCTGCCGTGCGGTGGCGCCCTGTACGGCCACGACGGCGGCATCGACGGGTACCTCAGCGTCGCCTACAGCACCCCCGACACCCGCGAGCGGCTCGTCCTGTCGCTCACCACGGCACCCGACCCCGGCGAGTTCCGCGGCGGCCAGGAGCTGCTCGGCGAGGTGTTCTGCGGCTGACGCGCCGCGCGGCGGGCGCTGCGCGAGGGTGGTCCGGTGAGCCGACTGGACGTCCTGGACTGGCGCCGCCGCACCGCGGCCCTGTACACCGCGGTGCGCGCCGCGCCCGACCCCGCGACCGGGCACGGGCTGTGGCGCGCCGGGCGCGACGAGCTGTTCGCCACCCACCCCGCCTCCCCGCTGCCCCCGGAGCGCCGCGCCGCCTGGACCGGCCTGCCCGTGGCGCCCCACGACCCGGCGCTGCGCTTCGAGGTCGCCGTCGAGGACGCCCCGCCGCAGCGGCACGACGTGGCGACCGGCACCGACGGCACCGTGCACCTCGAGCGCGTCGGGCGCGTCCAGCTCGCGGGCGTGGGGACCCTCGACGTGTGGTGGCTCGACCAGTACGGCGGCGGGCTGTTCCTGCCCCTGCGCGACCCCGGCCCCGGCTACGGCGGCGGCCGCTACCTGCTGGACACCGTCAAGGGCGCCGACCTGGGCGGGCGCGACGGCCGGCTCGTCGTCGACCTGAACTTCGCCTACGCGCCCAGCTGCGCCCACGACCCGGCGTGGGCGTGCCCGCTGCCCCCGCCGGGGAACGTCGTCGACGTGCCCGTGGTGGCCGGGGAGCTCGCGGCGCCCTGAGCGCCGCCCGCGCCGAGTGCGGTCCCGGCCCCCGCGTGCCAGGGTCGGGGGCGGTCGAGCAGCAGGCCCCCACGACGTCGAGGAGGAACGATGTTCGAACGGCTGAACACCCCCGAGAAGATCTTCAGCTACAAGCTGGGCGCCGCGCTGACGATGGAGCGCGACGTCCTGGCGATGCTCGGCCGTCTGGAGGAGGCCGCCCAGCGCCCCGAGCTGAAGCAGCTCCTGCGCGAGCGCGCCGCCGAGACCAGCGTGCAGGTCGAGGCCCTCGAGCAGTGCTTCTCCCTGCTCGGGGAGGAGGTCGACGACTCCCCGTGCCCGGTGACGAAGGCGCTGGCCGCCGAGGCCGAGGCCACGCTGAAGAAGACCGACGACTCCCTCGCCGACGCCGTCGTCCTCGCCGCGGCCCTGGAGACCTCGTACCACGAGCAGGCCGTCTACGAGACGCTCGCCGTGCACGCCCGGGCCCGCGGCGCCCGCGAGGTGGCGACCCTCCTGGGCTCCAGCCTCGCCCAGCAGCAGACGGCCGGCTCCAAGGTGAAGGCGCTGGCGGAGCGGATCGCGATGTCCGGTGTCGCCACCGAGGTCGAGGGCGGCAGGAGCGCCGGCGTGACGGCGGGCATCGCCGCCGGCGTGGCCGCCACGGTCGGCGTGGCCGCGGCCGCCGCCTCGAAGGTGGCCGACGAGAAGGCCAAGGGCGAGGCGCGCGAGGCGGCGGAGGAGTCCCTGCGGACGGAGACGACCACCACGACCGTCACCCCGCCGGCCACCGCGCCGGCCACCGCGCCGGTCACCGATCCCGGGGCGACCGGGGCGACCGGGGCGACCGGGGCGGAGAAGTTCGACGACAGCGCCCTGCAGGAGCGCATCGCCGAGAGCGAGGGGCGCGGCGGCTCCCAGCACTGAGGGCGACCGCCCGGGGCGGCGCCGGCCGGTCACCCGCCGGACGGCGCCGCCCGCGGTCGGGCCCGGGAACGGGCCGCCGTCTCAGTCGACGGGCAGCGACGGCGCCGGCAGCCCCGCGCCGGCGCGCAGGTCCACCACCGAGGGCCGGCCGCGTCCACGCCGCCACGCGCCCAGCAGCGCCTCCACGGCCTCCTCGTCGCCGCTGCAGCGGAACAGCCCCTGCGTGTAGACGCGCTGGGCCTCCTCCGGCTGCCGGTGCCAGGCGAACTCCTCGCCGAGGAACAGGTACGCCTCCACGTCGGTGACGCGTTCGCGCAGCACCTGCTCGGCCAGGGCGACCGCCTCGCCGAGGTGACCGCACACCAGCAGCGCCGACACGACGTAGCAGCGGGTGTCCGGGCTGACGTGGTCGCCGGTGCCCAGGGCCTGCCGGGCCAGGCGCAGCGCGCGGGCCCCGTCCCCGGCGAACGCGGCGTGCTCGCTGGCCGCGACCAGCAGCCGCCCGCGCGAGACGGAGTCGCCCGGCACGGCGCCCAGCGCCCAGGACTCCAGCAGCTCGGCGACGGCCCGCTGGCCCGGCGCGTCGTTCGCGGCGCTCAGCTCGACGGCCTCGAGGTCGGTGGTGCTGACAGGTGCTCGCACCGTCGCGAATCTAGTGATCGGACACCGGCGCGTCTGCTCCGCGCAGGCCGTCCGGCCGCTCTTCAGCCGTTCGGCGCAACCCGCGCAGCGCGCTCTCAGTACAGCGGGGGCAGCGGCCCGGTGCCGTCCAGCTCCACGAGGACGGGCGCGTGGTCGGAGGCGCCCTTGCCCTTGCGCTCCTGGCGGTCCACCGTCGCCCCGCTCACCCGCGCCGCCAGGGCGGGGGAGCCGAGCACGAAGTCGATCCGCATGCCCTGCCGCTTGGGGAAGCGCAGCTGCGTGTAGTCCCAGTACGTGTAGACGCCCGGCCCGGGCGCGTGCGGGCGCACCACGTCGGTGTACCCCGCGTCCTCGAGCGCCCGGAACGCCGCCCGCTCCGGACCGGACACGTGCGTGGCGCCCGCGAAGAACCCCGGGTCCCACACGTCCTCGTCGGTGGGGGCGACGTTGAAGTCGCCGACCAGCGCCACCTGCGCGGCCGGGTCCTCGGCCAGCCAGCGGCGCCCCGCCGCGCGCAGGCTCTCCATCCACACCAGCTTGTAGGCGTAGTGCGGGTCGTCCAGGCCGCGGCCGTTGGGCACGTACAGGCTCCACACGCGCACCCCGCCGCACGTGGCGCCGATCGCGCGGGCCTCGACGACCGCCGGGTCCCCGAAGACCGGCACGTCCGCCGCGAAGGTCGTCGCGACGTCCTCCAGCCCGACCCGCGAGGCGATCGCCACGCCGTTCCACTGCGACAGGCCGTGGTGGGCGACCTCGTAGCCCAGGTCGCGGAACGCCTGCTCGGGGAACTGCTCGTCCTTGCACTTGGTCTCCTGCAGGGCGACGACGTCGACGTCGCTGCGGTCGACCCAGGCGAGGACGCGGTCCAGGCGGGCGCGGACGGAGTTGACGTTCCAGGTGGCCAGGCGCACGCCCCGGACGCTACCCGCCGCGCCCGACACCCCCGCGGGCGCTGACTAGGCTGGGGCCCCGTGACACCCCCCGCCGCCAGCTCCGCGCGCGAGCGCCTCGCCGCCCTCATCGCCGCCGACGCCGTCGTCCGCGGCCGCGTGACGCTGTCCAGCGGCGCCGAGGCCGACCACTACGTCGACCTGCGCCGCACCACCCTGGACGGGGAGGCCTCCGCCCTCGTCGGCCCGGTCATGCTCGACCTGGTCGCCGACTGGGACTTCGCCGCCGTCGGCGGGCTGACGATGGGCGCCGACCCGGTGGCCCTGGCGATGGTCCACGCCGCCAACGCCACCGGCTGGGCCGACGCCCACGGCGCCGCCCTGGACGCCTTCGTGGTCCGCAAGGCGGAGAAGACGCACGGCCTGCAGCGGCGCATCGAGGGCCCCGACGTCGCCGGGCGCCGGGTGCTGGCCGTGGAGGACACCTCCACCACCGGCGGGTCGGTGCTCACGGCCGTCGAGGCGCTGCGCGCGGCGGGCGCGGAGGTCGTCGGCGTCGCCGTCATCGTCGACCGGGACACCGGCGCGCGCGAGCGCGTGGAGGCCGCCGGCCTGCCCTACCGCGCCGCGTTCGGGCCGGCCGACATCGGGCTGGGGGACTGAGCGTGGGCACCGCCGGCACGGTGGTCACCGTCCTCGTCGTCCTGCTGCTCGTCGTGGCGGTGGTGTGGGCGCTGAGCACGCGCGCGGCGCTGGTGCGGCTGCGCGACCTGGCCGTGGAGGCCGGGGCGCTGGCCGAGCGGCGGCGCTCGCGGCTGGCGGAGCTGCACGCCGCCGGCGCCGCCGACGAGCGCGCCGTGACCGACGCCGAGCACCGGCTGGCCGGGGACGTCGCCTTCCACGCCGCGGCCGTGCGCGCCTACGACGCCCGGCTCTCCCGGCCCCCGGCCTCGTGGGTGGCGGCCCTGTCGGGCATGCACCCGCTGGGCGCGGCGGCCGACCGGTCCTGAGCGCGGGTCCCGTGGCGACCGCCGGGGGGCCCCGGCCGCTGCCGGCGGCCCTGACCGCGGTGCTGCCGCGGCTGCGCTGCCCCGTCTGCGGGCAGCCGCTCACCGCCCGGGACCGGACCCTGGTCTGCCCGTCCGGGCACGCCGTCGACGTGGCCCGGCAGGGCTACGTCAACCTCGCCGTGGGCGCCGGCGCGCACCCCGGGGACGGGCCGGCGATGGTCGCGGCCCGCGAGGCGTTCCTCGGCGCCAGCCACTACGCGCCCGTGTCGGCGGCGCTGGCCGCGGCGGCCGCCGCGGAGCCGGACGCCGGGCTCGTCGTGGACGTCGGCGGCGGCACCGGGCACCACCTGGCCGTCGTCCTGGACGCGCTGCCGGGCGCCGCGGGCGTGTGCGTGGACACCTCCGTCCCGGCGCTGCGGCGCGCCGCCCGCGCCCACCCTCGCGCCGCCGCCGTCGGCGCTGACGCCTGGCGCGGCCTGCCCCTGGCGGACGCCTGCGCGGACGTGGTCCTCACCGTCTTCGCGCCCCGCGGCGCCGCCGAGGTGGCCCGGGTCCTGCGCCCGGGCGGGCGCTGGCTCGTGGTGACCCCGCGCCCGGAGCACCTGGCGGAGCTGCGCGGTCCGCTGGGCACGCTGGCGGTGGACCCGCGCAAGGACGAGCGGCTGGCCGCCGACCTCGCCGCGTTCGAGGTGCTGGGGCACGAGGACGTCACCGTGCGCCGCGACCTGGACCACGCCGCCCTGCGCGCGCTGGTGGGGATGGGGCCCAGCGCCCACCACCTCACCGCGGACGAGGTCGCCGCCCGCGTGGCGGGCCTGCCCGACCCGACCCCCGTCACCGTCGCCGTGCGCCTGACCACCGCCCGCCGCCCCGGCTGACGACCGGCTGTCAGCCCCGCACCGGCCGGACGGCCCGGCCGAGGGGAGTGGCGGTGGCCGGCAGGCCCGCGGCAGCCAGTTCGGCGGCCGCGTCGGCGCCCGGCGGCAGCACGAGCACGGCCCGCCAACCGTCCCCGCACCACACGACGTCCTCCACGTCGTGGCGGCGGCGCAGCTCGGCCTCGACGCGGCCGGCGTCGGCCGGGCCGGCGTGCACCGCGACGAGGTCGACCCAGCGTCGCGGCGCGAGACCGGCCTCCTCCAGCGCGCCGGAGACGGCGCCGCCGTAGGCGCGCACGAGCCCGCCGGTGCCCAGCAGCGTCCCGCCGAACCAGCGGCTGACGACGGCCACGACACCGGTCACCCCGGCACCCTCGAGGGCCCCGAGCATCGGCGCGCCCGCCGTCCCCGCCGGCTCCCCGTCGTCGCTGGAGCGCCGCAGCGACCCGTCGTCGCCGAGCACCGCGGCCGTGCAGTGGTGGCGGGCGTCGGGGAACTCGCGGCGCACGCCCGCGACGACGGCCTCGGCCGCGGCCTCGTCGGCGACGGGGCGCAGCGTGCAGACGAAGCGGGAGCGCTCGACGACGGTCGTGGTGCGCACCGCCCGGGCGGGCACGGGCCGCGGCGGGCCGCTCACGGGGTGCGCGCGCCGCGACGCCGTCGCACCCACGCCACGAGGGGGGCGACGACGGAGAAGGCGACCGCGGTGATCGCGATGCTGTAGGCGACGGTGCGGATCCACGGCAGCGACTCGGCGCCGTACCCGGCCAGCACGAGCGCCGCGCCCCACGTGAGGGCGCCGACGACGTTGGCGCTGGCGAACTTCGGGTACGACATCGCGGAGATGCCGGCGATGACGGGCACGAACGCCCGCAGCCACGGGATGTAGCGGCAGGCGACGACGGCGAACCAGCCGTAGCGCTCGTAGAACGCCTCCGCGCGCGGCAGGTGCGCGGCGGCCTTCCCGGCGCGGCGCTGCAGCCATGGCCGGCCCAGCCGCCGCCCGCACCAGTAGCCGACGGTGTCGCCCGCGACGGCGGCGAGGAAGACGCCGACGACGAGGACGGTCACCGAGACGGGTGAGCCCTCGCGCCCGGAGATGAGGCCGGCGGTGAACAGGACGGTGCTGCCGGGCAGCCAGAAGCCGACGAGGGTGCCGGTCTCGGCGAAGACGATGCCGAAGACCAGCGCGTACAGGCCGAACGCGCCCAGGCCCTCGAGGTTCGGGTCGGCGAGCTGCGCGAGCCAGTCGGACACCCCCCGATCCTCGCAGCCGCCGGGGCGTGCCTCCTGCCGAGCAGCTCCCCGGAGCTCCTCAGCTGCGCAGCGCGGGCGGCTCGTCGGCCAGGGCGTCGAGGCGGGCGCGCTCGTCCTCGCGCAGGCGCCGGGGCCGGCCGGTGGCGAAGTCGTAGCTGACGCAGGTGGTGGAGGCGCGCGCGTAGACGCGGCTGCCGTCGGGTTCGAGGACCTCGTAGCCGACGCGGAAGCTGGCGCCGCCGACGGCGTGGACCCACAGGTCCACGGCGACGGGCTCGGTGCGGTAGTCCAGGGGGGCGGTGAAGTCGACCTCGTGGCGGGCGACGACCATGCCGGTGGCGAGCATCGGCGCGGACCCGTCGTCGGCGGGGACGCCGAAGGCGCGGACGCGCGCCTCCTCCAGCAGCCGCATCAGCGCGACGTTGTTGACGTGGCGGTAGGCGTCCATGTCCGCCCACCGCAGGGTCAGGAGCTGGCGCTGGCGGGGCACCGGGTCATCCTGGGGCACGCCCCGGGCGGGCCGGGGCCGGGGTGCGGTTCAGGCGCCGGGGACGGTGCGGGGGGTCTCGGCCTCGCGCTCCTGGCGGGGCAGGGCGCTCGCGGTGGCGCGGCGCTCGCGGCGCCGGCCGCGCCACAGCTCCACGCCGATCGGCACGACGCACAGCACGACGAGGACCAGCAGCCCCAGCTCGATGTTGTGCCGGATGAGGGGGATGGTGCCCAGCGCCCAGCCGAGGACGGTGACGCCGGTGGCCCAGGCGACGGCGCCGACGGCGGAGAAGACGAAGAAGGTGCGCCGCGGCATCCTCCCGGCGCCGGCGGCGACGGTGATGAAGGTCCGCACGATCGGCACGAAGCGGGCCAGGACGATGGCGCGCGCGCCGTAGCGGGCGAAGAAGGCGGTCGTCTTGTCGACGTGCTCGCGCTTGAAGATCCGCGAGCCGGGCCGGTCGAAGATCGCGGGGCCGGCGGCGCGGCCGATCTCGTACCCGGTGACGTTGCCGGCGAAGGCGGCGACCGTCAGGACGAGGCAGACGAACCAGAGGCTGTGCGGGACGAACCCCTGGTGGGTGAAGAGGCCGACGGTGAACAGGAGCGAGTCACCGGGCAGGAAGAACCCGACGAGCAGGCCGCACTCGGCGAAGACGATGGCGGCGGCGCCCCACAGGGACCACCCGCCCAGGGACTGCAGGAGGCTGTCGGGGGACAGTGCCTCCGGCGTCAGCGCGGGGAGCGCGGCTGAGAACTCGGCGAGCAGGGGCACGGCCCGAGGGTACGTCGCGATCCCGACAGCTCCCAGGGCCCGGACCGGATCTCATCCGGCAGGCGGAGGTGGCGCCACCCGGGCGGCGGCGCGGGTCGTCCCGCGGGGGGACGCGGCCGTCGGCGGCGGGGTCTTGACAGGGCGGGTGCGGGCGCGGACAGTGCCAGCGACGACGGTCTGTCCGTCTGTCGGACGGTTGACCGTCCAGCGGATCCCTGCTCGTGGACGAAGGAGTCCCATGCGCGCACCAGCCCCGACCCCCGCCCCCCGCCCCGGGCAGCCCGTCGTCCTGCGCGGCGGGACCGTGCTGCCCGTGGACGCCCGCCGCTCCGTGCTGCCCGACACCGACGTGCTCGTCGTCGGCCAGCGCATCGAGGCCGTCGGCCCGCACCTGGACGTGCCCGAGGGCACCGCCGAGGTCGACGCCACCGGCGGCATCGTCATGCCCGGCATGGTCGACACCCACCGCCACATGTGGCAGACCGCGATGCGCGGCTACGGCGCCGACTGGACCCTCACGCAGTACTTCGTCTGGTACTACCTCGAGCACGGGAGGGCCTTCCGGCCCGAGGACGTGCACGCCGGCAACCTGCTGTCGGCGGTGGAGGCCCTGGACGCCGGGGTGACCACCACGGTCGACTGGTCGCACGGCCTGCAGACCCTCGACCACGCCGAGGCCGCCGTCGACGCCCTGGAGGCCGTGCCCGGCCGCTTCGTCCTGGCCTACGGCAACATCCAGGCCGGCCCGTGGGAGTGGTCGCGCACGGCGGGCTTCCGCTCCTTCGTGGAGCGGCGCCTGCGCCGCAGCGACATGCTCGGCTTCCAGATGGCCTTCGACGTCACGGGCGACCCGGCCTTCCCCGAGCGCGCCGCCTTCGAGGTCGCCCGCGAGCTGGACGCCGCCGTCACCACGCACGCCGGCGTGTGGGGCGCGACGGGCGACGACGGGGTGCGGCTGGTCCACGAGAACGGCTTCGCCGACGAGCGCACCGTGTGGGTCCACGCGGCGACGCTGAGCGAGGACTCCTACCACCGCATCGCCGCCACCGGCGGCACGGTGTCGGTGTCCACCGAGAGCGAGCAGAGCTGCGGGCAGGGCTACCCGCCCACGTGGGTGCTGCGCTCGCACGGCATCCCGGTGGCGCTGTCGATGGACACCAGCGTGTGGTGGAGCGGTGACCTGTTCAGCGCGATGCGGGCCACGCTGGGCGCCGACCGCTCCCGCGAGCACCTGGAGGCGCACGTCAAGGGCGACACCGTGACCAACTGCCACCTGCGCGCCGACCAGGTCGTGGAGTGGGCCACCCTCGGCGGCGCGCGGGCCCTGGGCCTGCAGGACGTCGTCGGCAGCGTCGAGCCGGGCAAGAAGGCCGACCTGGTGCTGCTGAAGAACGACCGCTCGCCGGTGATGTTCCCGGTGCTGCACCCGTACGGGCACGTGGCGTTCCAGGCCCAGCGCGGCGACGTGCACACCGTCCTGGTGGACGGGCGGGTGGTCAAGCACGAGCACGAACTGGTGGGCGTGGACCTGCCGGCGGTGCGCCGCACCGTGGAGGCGACCGTGGAGCACCTGCGCTCGGCCCTGGGTCCGGAGGCGTGGGAGCGGGGGATGAACCCCGAGGTGCCGACGACGGACGTGCTGGACAACCCGTACACGTACACGGACTTCCGCACCGCGGCCACGCACGGCGCGTGAACCGGACGTCACGCCTGGCGCGGGCGCGCGTGTAGCGTGCGCCCGTGCCGCGCGAGGGGACCGGGCCCGACTTCATCGAGGCGCTCGCCCGCGGGCTGGAGGTCATCGCGGCGTTCGGCCGGGACCGCCCCGCCATGTCGCTCACCGAGGTGGCGGCGGCGACGGGGCTGGCCCGGCCGACGGCGCGCCGGATCCTGCTGACGCTGCAGGAGCTGGGGTACGTGCGCGCGCTCGAGCGGGGTTTCACCCTGACCCCGCGCGTGCTCGAGCTGGGCGTGGCGCACGTGGCGGCCACGGGCCTGTGGGACGTGGCCCGCCCGCACCTGGAGGAGCTGTCGCGGCGCACGGGGGAGTCCTGCTCGATCGCGCAGCTGGACGGACCGGACGTCGTCTACGTCGCGCGGGTGGCGGTCCCGCGCATCGTCACGCTGGCCGCGACCGTGGGCACCCGCTTCCCCGCGCTGGCGACGTCGCTGGGCAAGGTGCTGCTGGCCGCGCTGGACGAGGCGGAGGTGGAGGCGCTGCTGGCGCAGCCGAGCCGCTCGGGCGTCGAGCCGCGCTGGCACCCGGACGCCGCCGAGCGCCGCGCCGCGCTGCGCGAGGTGCGCGAGCGCGGCTGGGCGGTCACCGACGAGCAGCTGGCGCTGGGGATCCGCTCGGTGGCGGTGCCGCTGCGCGGCGCGGACGGCGAGGTCGTGGCGGCCGTGAACGTCAACGCGCACGCGGCGGAGACGTCGCTGGAGCGCCTGCTGTCCGAGCACCTGCCGGTGCTGCGGGAGGCGGGGGAGGCCATCAGCGCGGACTTCGCGCGCCGCGGCAGCCTGCCGGAGGTCGTGCGCCCCTCTTGACCGCCGCCCCCCTCCGGCGCACACTGCCGGAGAGCGGACAGTCGTCCGTACAGCGGACCACGGAGAGGTGGTGGCGCGGTGAGCACCACGGACCCCCGGGACGGCGTCCCGACCGGCCCCCTGGCCGGCCTGCTGGTCGCGGACTTCTCCCGCGTCCTGGCCGGCCCCTACGCCACGATGCTGCTGGCCGACATGGGCGCCGACGTCGTCAAGGTGGAGGGCCCGGCCGGTGACGAGACCCGCTCGTGGACGCCGCCGCAGCGCGGGGAGGTCTCCACGTACTACCTGGGCGTCAACCGCGGCAAGCGCTCGATCGCGCTGGACCTGCGCGAGCCGGACGACGCCGCTGCCGCCCGCGAGCTGGCCCGGCGCGCGGACGTGCTGGTGGAGAACTTCAAGCCCGGCGGGATGGCGAAGTTCGGCCTCGACCACGAGACGGTCAGCGCGGAGAACCCCGGGATCGTGTACGCCTCCATCACGGGGTTCGGCACCGGCGCCGGGCGCGACGTGCCCGGCTACGACCTCATGGTGCAGGCGATCTCCGGCCTCATGAGCCTGACGGGCGACCCGGAGGGCCCGCCGTTCCGCGCGGGGATCTCCGTGTTCGACGTGATGGCCGGCAACCACGCCACCATCGGCGTGCTCGCCGCCCTGCGCCACCGCGAGATCACCGGCCGCGGCCAGCACGTGGAGGTGAACCTGCTGTCCTCGGCGCTGACGGGGCTGGTCAACCACAGCTCCGCCTACGTCGCCGGGGGCGTCGTGCCGCTGCGGATGGGCAACGCCCACCCCAGCGTGTTCCCCTACGAGCCGTTGCCGACCGCGGACACCGAGCTGATCGTCACCGCCGCCAACGACCGGCAGTTCCGCCGGCTGTGCGAGGTGCTCGGCGTGCCGGAGCTGGCCGACGACCCGCGCTTCGCCCGCAACGCCGACCGGACGCGGCGGCGCGAGGAGCTGCGCCCGCTGTTGGTGGAGCGGCTGCGCACCCGCCCGGCGCTGGACTGGTTCGACCTGCTGGTGGCCGCCGGCGTGCCCTGCGGGCCCATCAACACGATCGACGGGGGTTTCGCGATGGCCGAGCGGTTCGGCCTCGACCCCGTCGTCGAGGTCGGCGAGGGGGACGCGGCCGTGCCCACGACCCGCCACCCGATCCGGTTCTCGGGCACCCCGGCCTCCTACCGGCTTCCCCCGCCCGGGCTGGACGAGCACGGCGAGGAGCTGCGCCGCTGGCTGAGCGCTCCCGCCGGCAACCGGTCGGGGAACCCCGCCGGTACCGCGGGGGAGGGGAGCGGCCGTGGCTGAGGCGGACGGCTACCCGACCGCGCTGGGCGCCGCGGACCTGCGCACCATCACGCTGCTGGGCCACGACCTGGCCCGCGACGTCATGGGCGAGGTGGGTTTCGGGGAGCTGGCGTTCTGGCTGGCGGCCCAGCGCCGCCCCTCGCGCGGGGAGGTGCGGGTGTTCGAGGCCGTGCTGGCCGCGCTGGCCGACCACGGGTTCACCCCCACCGCCATCACGGCGCGGCTGACGTTCCTGTCCGCGCCGGACTCGGTGCAGGGCGCGCTGGCCGCCGGGCTCCTCGGCGGCGGTTCCCGGTTCCTCGGCGTCACCGAGGACACCGGCCGGTTCCTGCACGACGTCCTGACCGGTCTGGACGAGCTGCCCGGCGACGACGCCGCCTGGGACGACCTGGCGGAGGACGTCGTGCGCCGGCAGCGCGAGGCCGGGCGGTTCGTGCCCGGGCTGGGCCACCACCTGCACAAGGAGGGCGACCCCCGCACCCCGCGGATGTTCCAGATCGCCGACGAGGAGGGCGTGGCCGGTCCCCACCTGGCGCTGTTCGCCGCCGTCGGCCGCGCCCACCCGCGGGTGCTGGGCCGCACCCTGCCCCTGAACGGCGCCGGCGTCTGCGGCGCCGCGCTGGCCGACCTGGGGCTGCCGCTGGAGCTGCTGCGGGGCTTCGCGCTGCTGGCCCGCACCGCGGGCCTCGTCGGCCAGCTCGCCGAGGAGCTGCGGAACCCCGTCGCGCAGCGGGTGTTCCTGTCCGTGGACGGCGCCACCCGTGCCGTCCCGCCCGACCCGCTGCCGCACCCCTGAACCCGCCCCGCTGGACGAGGAGGTCCCGATGGCCCGACTGGTCGCCGTCGTCGCGTCGACCCACCACCCCTTCTACTACCGCACGAGCACGATGCCGCTGGAGCAGCGGCCCTCCTTCGCCGCGGAGTGGATCCGCGAGGTCGAGGCGTTCCGCGAGACGCTGACCCGAGCCCGCCCCGACGTGCTCGTCATGGTCGGCTCCGACCACTTCCACCAGCTGTGGCTGGGCAACATGCCCCAGTTCCTCGTCGGGCACGCCGAGAAGTACGACGCGAACTGGTACAACGAGGAGCGCGAGTTCGGGATGCCGCGGATGCTGTTGCGCGGCGACCGCGACCTGTCCGGGCACCTGCTGCGGAACGGCCTGGACGCCGGGTTCGACCTGGCGTTCAGCAACGAGCTGCGCGTCGACCACAGCGTCACCTGCCCCATCATCACGCTGCGCCCGCAGAACGACCTGCCGATCGTGCCGGTCTACACGAACATCTTCGCCCCGCCGCTGCCGCAGCCGAAGCGGTTCGTGCAGCTGGGCCGGGCGATCCGCGAGATGGTCGAGTCCTGGCCCTCGGACAAGCGGGTCGCCGTCATCGGCACCGGGCACCTGTCGCTGGAGCTGGGCGGCCCCCGCCAGTTCGGCCCGCACGGGCCCGACCCGGAGTTCGACCGCCGTGCGGTGGAGTGGATCTCCACCGGCGACATCGAGGGCTGCCTGTCGGAGGTGACGCTGGACAGCCTGCACGCCCCCGGCAACGCCACCCACGGGTTCATGGACTTCATGCTCATGATGGGTGTGGCCGGCGAGGGCGCGAAGGCCCAGCACGTCGGCACCGTCGACCTCTTCCACACCATGGAGGCGTACTTCACCTGGTACCCGGAGGGGGAGCCGTCGTGAGCCGCTACCTCGTCGACAAGTTCCTGTTCACCGTCGACCGCGACCCCGAGCTGGTCGAGCGCTACCGCGAGGAGCCCCGCGCCACCGTCGACTGGTGGGAGGCCGAGCGGGCCGGGGAGCTGCTGGGCTGCACCGGCCCCGAGCGCACGACGTGGCTGGCGTTCGAGCCGGCCGAGCGGGAGGCGCTGGCCACCCACGACCACGTCGCCCTGTTCGAGATGGGCGCGCACCCGTTCCTCACGCTGACGCTGTTCATCGCGATGTTCGAGCGCGACCACGACGAACCCCTGGCCTACCAGCTGGCGTACGCGCGGGCCCTGGCGCACCTGAGCCTGCCGTACCCGGACATCGCGACGTGATGCGCGCCGTCGTCCTGCGCGCGCCCGGCCAGGCGCCCGACGCGCTGGAGCACCCGGACCCCGTGCCCGGTCCCGGCCAGGTGCTCGTGGAGGTGCTGGCCGCGCCCGTGACCCCGCTGGACCTGCTGTGCGCCTCGGGCACCTCCTACCTGGGGGTGCCCGCCACCCCGTACGTGCCGGGTGTGCAGGGGGTGGGACGGGTGGAGGGGCGCACCGTCTGGTTCCCCACTCCCGCCGGCACCGCGCCCGGCGACGGCAGCATGGCCGAGCGCGCGGCGGTCGCCCGTGACGACCTCGTCGACCTGCCCGACGGCGCCGACCCGGTGCGGGTGGCGGCGCTCGGGCTGTCGGCGGTGGCCGCCTCGGCCGCTCTGCACCGGCGCGGCGGCCTGGGGGCCGGCGAGCGGGTGCTCGTGCTGGGCGCGGGCGGCACCGTCGGCCAGGCGGCCGTGCAGCTGGCGCGCCTGGCCGGGGCGGGGACCGTGGTGGCCGCGGCCCGCTCGGCCGGGGCGCGCGAGCGGGCGCG
Organism: Kineococcus haloalkalitolerans; assembly: GCF_050871905.1. Lineage (NCBI taxonomy): Bacteria > Bacillati > Actinomycetota > Actinomycetes > Kineosporiales > Kineosporiaceae > Kineococcus > Kineococcus haloalkalitolerans. The sequence goes on along the minus strand of NZ_JBJLSH010000019.1, from coordinate 11,463 downwards.
GGCCGCGGGCGCCGACGCCGTCGTGGCCCTGGACACCGGCGAGGTCGACGAGCTGGCCCGCCGGTTCCGCGACGCCGCCGGCGGGGACGTCGACCTCGTCGTGGACACGCTGTTCGGCCCGGCCGCGGTGGCCGCCTGCCGCGCCCTCGCCCCGGGCGGGCGCCTGGTGAACCTGGGCGGTTCCGCGTCGCCGACGGCCGCGCTGGAGTCCGGTGTCCTGCGCGGGCGGTCCCTGCGCGTGCTGGGCTGGACGAACCTGGAGCTGACGCCCGCCGAGCGCTCGGCGGGCGTCGCCGAGGTCGCGGCGCTGTCCGCGCGCGGCGAGCTGTCCGTCCCGCACGAGGCGGTGCCGCTGGCGGACGCGGCGACCGCGTGGGCCCGCCAGGCCGCGGGGGCCGCCGCGGCCCGCCTGGTGCTGGTGCCCTGAACCCGGTGCCCCGGACGACGGAGCGGCCCGTCCCCGGGCGGGCGGGGGGGGCCCGGGGGCGCGGGGGCGGGGACGAGGGGGGGGGCGGCTGAGGGCGGGGGGGGGGGGCGCGGGGGCGGGGCGGGGGGGGGTGGGGGGGTGGGGGCGGGGGGGGGGCGGGCGGGGGGGGGGGCGCGCGGGGCCGGGGCGGGGCCCCCGCCGCCGCGTCCCGCACCGCCGCCGGGGCGGGCGGCGGTGCGGGACGCGGCGGAGCTGCGGGGCGCGGTGGGTCGTCGCGTCGCCATGACGACCAGACTCCCTCGACCTGCGGCGTCAGCGCGTCAGGCGCGCCCGGCGCGGGGGAAGGCGCCGGCGCCCGCGTAGCGCGCGGCGTCGTCCAGCTCCTCCTCGATGCGCAGCAGCTGGTTGTACTTGGCCACGCGCTCGGAGCGCGCGGGGGCGCCGGTCTTGATCTGCCCGGAGCCCACCGCGACCGCGAGGTCGGCGATCGTGGTGTCCTCGGTCTCGCCCGAGCGGTGGCTCATCATCGTGCGGAACCCGTTGCGGTGCGCCAGGTCCACGGCGTCCAGCGTCTCGGTGAGCGAGCCGATCTGGTTCACCTTCACGAGCAGCGCGTTGCCGGCGCGCTCGTCGATGCCGCGCTGCAGGCGCTCGGGGTTGGTGACGAACAGGTCGTCGCCGACGATCTGCACGCGGTCGCCGATCGCGGCGGTGAGCGCGGTCCAGCCGGCCCAGTCGTCCTCGGACAGCGGGTCCTCGATGGACACCAGCGGGTAGTCGCCCGCCAGGCCCGTGTAGTACTCGGTGAGCCACTCGGCGCTGCGGGTCTCGCCCTCGAAGGCGTAGCCGGCCTCGGAGTGGAACTCGGTGGCCGCGACGTCGAGCGCGAGCGCGATGTCGGTGCCCAGGGAGAACCCGGCCTTCTCCACGGCGCTGGCGATGAGGTCCAGCGCGTCGCGGTTGCTGGGCAGGTCGGGGGCGAAACCGCCCTCGTCGCCCAGGCCGGTGGCCAGGCCGCGGGACTTCAGCACCGACTTCAGCGCGTGGTACGTCTCGGTGCCCCAGCGCAGCGCCTCGCGGAAGGAGGACGCGCCGACGGGGGCGATCATGAACTCCTGGATCGCGACGCCGGTGTCGGCGTGGGCGCCGCCGTTGACGATGTTCATCATCGGCACCGGCAGCACGTGGGCGTTGGGGCCGCCCAGGTAGCGGAACAGCGGCAGGTCCGCGGACGCCGCGGCGGCCTTGGCGACGGCCAGCGAGACGCCGAGGACGGCGTTGGCGCCCAGACGGCCCTTGTTGGGGGTGCCGTCCAGGTCGAGCATCGCCTGGTCGACGAGGCGCTGCTCGTGCGCGTCGTGCCCCACCAGCGCGGGCCCGACCTCCTCGATGACGGCCTCGACGGCCTGCTCCACGCCCTTGCCGAGGTAGCGGCCGGAGTCGCCGTCCCGGCGCTCGACGGCCTCGTACGCCCCGGTCGACGCGCCCGAGGGGACGGCGGCGCGGGCGAAGGTCCCGTCGTCGAGGAGGACCTCGACCTCGACGGTGGGGTTGCCGCGGGAATCCAGGATCTCGCGAGCTCCGACGGCCTCGATGGTGGCCACGTGCGCTCCTCGCACTCGACGACGGTTCTTCGCGCCCGAGCCTAGCGTCGCCCGCTCAGCGCCCCAGCGCCCCGTCGCCCGCCAGCGCCGACCAGCCCAGGCGGCCGGCGCCGACCAGCCCGCTGGTGCGCGGCAGGCGGGAGGCGCTGATCCGCACGTCGGCCAGGTGCGGGTACACGGCCAGCTCGGCGTAGGCGGCGCGCAGCGGCGCCATCACCACCTCCCCGGCGCTGGCGACACCGCCGCCGACGACGACGTCGGTGAGGTCCAGCAGCGCCGCGGCGGACAGGAACGACGAGGCCAGCGCCCGGGTGCCGTCGGCGATGACGGCGAGCGCCAGCGGGTCGCCGCCGGCGGCGTCGGCGGTCAGCCGCTTCGCGTCGGCGTCCTCGCCGGGCCGCCAGCCGCGCCGGCGCGCGGCCGCCACCATCGAGGGGCCGGAGGCGTAGGCCTCCACGACGCCGCGGGCGCCCGAGCCCTCCAGGACGGCACCGTCGAGCTGCACCCCGACGTGGCTGAGGAACCCGGCGTTGCCGCTCTTGCCGGCCAGGACGCGGCCGTCGAGGACGACGCCGGCGCCGATGCCGGTGGAGACGACGACGCCCAGGACGGCGGGCGCGCCGGCGGCGGCGCCGCGCCACTGCTCGGCGGCGGCGAAGCACTGCCCGTCCTGGGCCAGCTCGGCGCGCACGGGCCGCCCGAGGACGGCGCCGGCGCGGCCGGCGACGGCCTCGACGAGGCCGAAGCCGCGCAGGGAGGGGATGTTGACCGGGTGCACGGTGCCGCGGCGGGTGTCCACGGGCCCGGCCGAGCCGATGCCGACGACGTCGGCGACCTCGAGGCCCTGCTCGCGCGCCTGCGCGAGGACGTCGTCGACGAGCCCGTCCAGCGCCCGCGCGACGGCGGCCGGGTCGCCCGCGTCGGTGGGCACCTCGCGGGCGGCGGTCAGCTCGCCGTCCTCCCCGACCAGCCCGGCGGCGATCTTGGTGCCGCCGATGTCGATGCCCAGCACGTGCGTCGTCGTCACGGGCGGCGACCCTAGCGGGACGAGCCCCGGGGTGGGCCCAGCGCGGGACCGCCGTCAGCCGCCGTCGGCCTCGCGGGCGCGGGCGTCCGCCTCCAGCTCGCGGACGGTGGTGCGCAGCGCGGCCTCCGGGTCGACGCCGGCGGCGCGGGCGCGGCGCACGAGGTCCAGCAGGTCCCGGCCCACCGCGCGCTCGTCGGCTCCCGGTCCCGGGGCGGCGGGCTGCTCGAGCCCGGCGCGCTCCAGGCGGCCGAGGACCTTGTCGGCGCGGGCGAGCGCCGGCAGGTGCAGGGGCACGCCGTCCAGGACGCTGGCGCGCGCCTTCTCGGTCGCCTTGATGGCGTCCCAGCGCGCCTGCAGGTCCTCGGCGGCCGCCTCGCCGGCGAAGACGTGCGGGTGCCGGCGCACGAGCTTGGCGACGATCCCGGCGGCCACGTCGTCGATGTCGAAGCCGTCGGGGGCCTCGGCGGCGACGCGCGCGTGGAAGACCACCTGCAGCAGCAGGTCGCCCAGCTCCTCGCGCAGCTCGTCGCGGTCGCCGCCCTCGACGGCGTCGACGACCTCGTAGGTCTCCTCCACGAGGTACCGCAGCAGCGAGGTGTGGGTCTGCCGCGCGTCCCACGGGCACCCGCCCGGGGAGCGCAGCCGGTCCATGACGGCGACGAGCTCCAGCAGCGCCGAGCCGGCGGGCGCGCCGGGACCCTCGGGGACGGGGGCAGCCACGTCAGCGCGCCCCCGCCGCCGCGACGGCCGCCGGCTGCTCCAGCAGCACGGCGGCGACGAACTCGCGCGCCCACGCCAGCACCGCGGCGTCGCGCAGCGGCTGGCCGCCGATCCGGGCGGTCATCGGCGCGGGCACCAGCGCCACGGACAGCTGCGGCTTGAGGACCGTGCCCGGGTACAGGCGCTTGAGGCGCAGCTCGCGCGACTCGGGCAGGTCGATCGGCGCGAAGCGCACCTGCTTGCCCTGCAGGCTGACCTCGCGCAGCCCGCCGGCGCGGGCGACGATCCGGAACCGGGCGACCTCGAAGAGGTTGAGCACCGGCTGCGGGAGCTCGCCGTAGCGGTCGACGAGCTCGGCGCGCAGCTCGTCGAGGTCGGCGTCGGAGTCCACGGCCGCCAGCCGGCGGTAGGCCTCCAGGCGCAGGCGCTCGCTGGGCACGTAGTCGTGCGGCAGGTGCGCGTCGACGGGCAGCTCGATCTTCACCTCGGTGGGCTCGGGCTCGCTGTCGTCCTCGGCGCCCGGCACCTGCCGGCGCACGTCGGCCACGGCGTCGGCCACCATCCGCATGTACAGGTCGAAGCCGACCCCGGCGATGTGCCCGGACTGCTCGCCGCCGAGCATGTTGCCCGCGCCGCGGATCTCCAGGTCCTTCATCGCCACGGCCATGCCGGAGCCGAGGTCGGTGTGCTGGGCGATGGTGGCCAGGCGGTCGTGGGCGGTCTCGGTGAGCGGCTTCTCCGGCGGGAACAGGAAGTAGGCGTAGGCGCGCTCGCGGCCGCGGCCCACGCGCCCGCGCAGCTGGTGCAGCTGCGACAGGCCCATCGTGTCGGCGCGCTCGACGATCAGGGTGTTGGCGTTGGAGATGTCCAGGCCGGTCTCGACGATCGTGGTGCAGACCAGGACGTCGAACCGCTTCTCCCAGAAGTCCACGACGACCTGCTCCAGGCGGTGCTCGCCCATCTGCCCGTGGGCGGTGGCGATGCGCGCCTCGGGCACGAGCTCCTTCAGCCGCGCGGCGGTCCGCTCGATGGACTGCACGCGGTTGTGGATGTAGAAGACCTGCCCCTCGCGCAGCAGCTCGCGGCGGATCGCGGCGGCGATCTGCTTGTCCTCCTGCCCGCCCACGTAGGTCAGCACGGGGTGGCGCTCCTCCGGCGGGGTCGCCAGGGTCGACATCTCGCGGATGCCGGTGACGGCCATCTCCAGGGTGCGCGGGATGGGGGTGGCGCTCATCGCGAGGACGTCGACGTTGGTGCGCAGCGTCTTCAGGGACTCCTTGTGCTCCACGCCGAAGCGCTGCTCCTCGTCGACGACGACGAGACCGAGGTCCTTGAACTTCACCTCGCCGCTGATGAGGCGGTGGGTGCCGATGACGACGTCGACGGAGCCGTCGGCCAGCCCGGCGATCGTCTCCTTCGCCTCCGCGGCCGGCGTGAACCGCGACAGCGGCTTCACCGCGACGGGGAACTGGGCGTACCGCTCGGCGAACGTCTTGTAGTGCTGCTGCACGAGCAGCGTCGTGGGCACGAGGACCGCGACCTGCTTGCCGTCCTGCACGGCCTTGAACGCCGCCCGCAGCGCGATCTCCGTCTTGCCGTAGCCGACGTCGCCGCACACGAGCCGGTCCATGGGGACCGGCTTCATCATGTCGGCCTTCACCTCGTCGATGCTGGCCAGCTGGTCGGGCGTCTCCACGTAGGGGAAGGCGTCCTCCAGCTCCCGCTGCCAGGGGGTGTCCTGCCCGAAGGCGTGGCCCTTGGTCGCCATCCGCGCGGAGTACAGCTTGATGAGGTCGCCGGCGATCTGCTTGACCGCCCGGCGGGCCTTGGACTTCGTCTTCGCCCAGTCCGCGCCGCCCATCTTCGACAGCGTCGGGGTCTCCCCGCCGGTGTAGCGGGTGACCTGGTCGAGGGTGTCGGTGGGCACGAAGAGCCGGTCGCCGGGCTGGCCGCGCTTGCTGGAGGCGTACTCCAGGACGAGGTACTCGCGGGTCGCGCCGCCGATGGTGCGCTGCACCATCTCCACGAACCGGCCGATGCCGTGCTGCTCGTGCACGACGAAGTCGCCCGGGCGCAGGGACAGCGGGTCGACGGCGTTGCGCCGCCGGCGCGGGGCCATCCGGCGCATGTCCTTGGTGGACTGCCCGCCCACACCGGTGATGTCGGCCTCGGTGACCAGCGCCAGGCGCAGGCCCTCGTGGACGAAGCCGTGCTCGACGCCGGCCGTGGTGACCTGCACGAGGGCCTGCTCGGGAGCCTCGACGAGGTCGTCGACGAGGCGGGTGGGCACGTCCTCGCCGGAGAGGACCTCGACGAGCCGCTTGGCGGGGCCGTGCCCCTCGGTGGTCACGACGATGCGCCAGCCGTCGCCGGCCAGCGCGCGCAGGTCGGCCAGCGCCTTCTCGGTCTCCCCGCGGTAGCTGACCACGTCGCGCGCGCCGACGCGCAGCACGCGCACGTCCTCCAGGTCCCGCAGGTCGTCGTCGGGCACCAGGCTGGTGACCGACCACCACGGCCGGCCGGTGGACTCGGCGTGCGCGCGCACCTGCGCCAGCGTCCAGAAGGAGGAGGCGCCCAGGTCCACGGGCGTCTGCCCGCCGGCGGCGGCGCTGCCCCAGGCGGCGTCGAGGAACTCCGCGCCGGTGGCGACGAGGTCGTGGGCGCGGGCGCGGACCTTCTCCGGCTCGGCGAGCACGACGTGGGTGCCGCGCGGCAGGACGTCCAGCAGCGGCTCCACGCCGTCCACGAGGACGGGGGCCAGCGACTCCATGCCCTCCACGGCGATGCCCTCGGCCAGCTTGGCCAGGACGTCGGCCACCCCCGGCAGCTCACCGGCCAGGGCGCGGGCGCGCTCGCGCACGGCGTCGGTCAGCAGCAGCTCGCGGCACGGCGGGGCCCACACGCCGTCCGGCTCGACCTCCAGCGAGCGCTGGTCGGCCACGGAGAAGGAGCGGACCTCCTCGACCTCGTCGCCGAAGAACTCCACGCGCACCGGGTGCGGGCGGGTGGGCGGGAAGACGTCGAGGATGCCGCCGCGCACGGCGAACTCGCCGCGGCGCTCGACCATGTCCACGCGCGCGTAGGCGGCAGCGGCCAGCGCCTCGACGCACGCGTCCAGGCCGACCTCGTCCCCGGCGCGCAGCCGCACCGGCTCCAGGTCGGCCAGCCCCTTGACCAGCGGCTGCAGCACGGCGCGCACGGGCGCGACGACGACGCGGACCTCGCCCGCCCCCGGGTCCCCGGGCGCGGGGTGGACCAGGCGGCGCAGCACGGACAGGCGCTGGGCGACGGTGTCGCTGCGCGGGGACAGCCGCTCGTGCGGCAGCGTCTCCCAGGCGGGGAACTCCGCCACGGAGGCCTGCGGCAGGTAGCAGCGCAGCCAGGTGGCCAGGTCCTCGCACTCGCGGCCGGTGGCGGTGACCACGAGCAGCGGGCGCTCGGCGGCCAGCGCGGCCAGCAGCGCGGGGCGCACCCCGAGCGGGGCGACGACGTCGAGCGCGCTCGTGGCGCCCTCGCGCGCGGCCTCGACGGCCGCGGAGACGGCGGGTTCGGGGCGCAGGGCGTCGAGCAGGCCGGTCAGGCTCACGGGTTCTCCGGGGAGGACGTGCAGGGTGCGGGGCCCGGCGCGGGGCGCCACGAGGACGGCGTCCAGCCTACGTCCGGCCCCCGACACGGTCGCCCGCTCGCGGGACGCCGGCGGCGCGGGCGGGCCCGGTGGACGCCCCGGGCGGGTGCGGTGGACGCCTCGCGCGGGTGGCGCCGGGTGCGCCCGGTCCGGTCGCCGACTCCGTAGGGTCGCCCCGTGCCCGTCCCGTACCTGCCCGGCGCCGCGGGCGACGACGCCCGCGGCACCGACGGCGAGTGGGAGGAGAGCCCGGGCGCGCGCCGGCGCCGCCTGCGCCGCCGCCGGCTCGCCCCGCTGCGCCTGCTCCTGCTCCTGCTCCTGCTGCTCCTCGCCGCCTGGGTGGCCGCCGTCGCGGTCAGCGGCGTGCAGGCCGGCCGCGCCCTGCAGCGGGTGGCCGCGGCGGCACCGCAGCTGGAGGACGCCGTGCGCGCCCAGGACTTCGCGGGCGCCTCGGTGGTGGCCGGGGACGTCGCCGCGGACGCCCGGACGGCCGCGCGCGCCACCGGCCAGTGGCCGTGGCGGGCGGCGCAGGCGGTGCCGTGGGTGGGCGAGCAGCTGAGCGCCGTGGGCGCCGGGTCGCGGGCCGCGGCCCTGCTGACCGAGCCGCTGCCGGACGGGCTGGACCTGGCCCACGACGTGCTGGGCGAGGGGCTGGTCTCGGCGGACCGCACGGTCGACGTGGACGCGGTGCGCGAGCTGTCCCCCCTCGTCACCGACTACGCCGAGCGCGTGCAGCGGGCCCGCGCCGTGCTGGCCGCCGGGACCGGCGAGGACGTGCTGCGCTCCATCAGCAGCCGGCTGGAGCCGGTGGAGCGGATGCTCGGCCAGGTCGAGGGTCCGCTGACGACGGCCGCCGACGTGGTGCCGCAGCTGCCGTCGATGCTGGGCGCGGACGGCCCGCGCACCTACCTGGTCGCCTTCACCAACCCCGCCGAGCCGCGGCCCGTGCAGGGGATCTTCGGCGCCTACGCCTACCTGCGCGTGGACGGCGGCCGCATCGACCTGATGAGCACGGGCTCGGACAACGACCTGTACGCCGCGCGCGCGGACCCGTCGGTGCTGGGCGAGGAGTACGTGGCCCTCTACGGCGCCGACGCCGGGCGGGTGCAGAACGTCACCCTGGGCGCGCAGGCCGACGACGCCGGGCGGCTGGCCGCCGACCTGGTCGTGGACGCGGGCCTGCCGCGCCCGGACGCGGTCGTCTTCGTCGACCCGGTGGGCCTGTCGCAGCTGCTGGGGCCGGACCACGAGCCGCTGGACCTCGGTCCCTTCGGGCAGGTGGCGACGGCGGACCTGCCGGACGTGCTGATGCGCGAGGCGTACGTGCGCTACGAGGGCGACCAGGACGCCCGCAAGGCGTTCCTGGCCGTGACCTCGGCGGCGGCGTTCGAGGCGGTGCTGGCCGACGGGCTGTCCACGAGCGCGGCGGCGGGCGCGCGCGAGGCCGTCGCCAGCGGCCACCTGGCGGTGTGGAGCTCGGTGCCCGCCGAGCAGGAGGCCCTCGTGGCGGCCGGGGTGGCGCACGTGCTGGGCGACCCGGCGCTGGCGGGCGGCCGCGCGCACCTGGCGCTGACGAACACGGCGCCCTCGAAGCTGGAGTACTGGGTGCAGCCGGCGCTCGAGGTGCAGCCGCCCTGCGCGTCCGTGACCGGCGAGGCCGTCGGCGCGCTGCAGCTGACGCTGGTCAACACGGTCCCGGAGGAGGTGCCCGGGTACATGCGCAACGCCACCGCCCGCACGGCCGCGGACGAGCGCACGGCCCAGGACGTCGTCTCGCTGTGGGTGCCGCCGTGGCTGGGGCTGGACGGGGCCAGCGTGGACGGCGCGCCGGTGCCGACGGCCGTGGACACCGAGCACGGCTGGCGGCTGGTGCGGCTGACGGTGGACCTGCCGCCGGGCGTCCCGGTGGTCGTGCGCTGGCAGCTGCGCGGGCCCGCGCAGGACCTGCCGCGCGAGGTGTCGGGGCCGGCGACGGCCACCGCGCCGGTCGTCACGACCGGGTCGTGCCTCGTCCCGTGAGGTGACGCCGCGTGACGGTTCGGCCGAACGTGGGGTGAACGGCACGGAGAGTGACACAACTCCCCGGACGTGGTCGATCAGCTGGACTCACGGGTGACGTTCCGTCATCCTGGGGGCCGCCTCGCTGATCACCGTGGTCGGCGCGGGCTCGGAACGACTGGGGGGGACCCACCGTGCGCAAGACCACCGCTCGCCTGGCAGCTGCCGGGGCGCTCTCGCTCGCCGCACTCGCCGGCACCGCCGGTGCTGCGTCGGCCGACGTCACCGACTACGCGCCCGCCACGCCGACCCCGTCGGTGTCGCAGACCGTGACTCCGTCCGTGGCCCCGTCGACCGGGGGCACCACCCCCGGCGCCGTCGCCTCCTCCGGCGACGAGCTGGCCTACACCGGCGCCGACGTCCTGCCCTGGGCCGCCGCCGGCTCGGTGCTCGTCCTCGGCGGCGCCGCCATGGTCGTGGCCGGCCGCCGCAAGCCCGCGCGCCAGCACTGAGGCGCCCACCGCACGACGAGGGGGGCCGGTCGGGACAGCTGTCCCGACCGGCCCCCTCGTCGTTCTCCGCGGTCCGGCCTCAGCGCGGTGCGTGGAAGCGCTGCTGCGCCGCCTCCAGCCCCTCCAGCACGAGCTGCTCGACCGCGTCGGCGGCGTCGTCGACCAGGAACGGCAGCTCCTTGCGCTCGGTGGAGGAGAACTCCTTGAGCACGAAGTCGGCCGGGTCCTGCCGGCCCGGCGGGCGGCCGATGCCCACCCGCACGCGCAGGTAGTCCTTGCCGCCGAGGGACTTCGACGTCGAGCGCAGGCCGTTGTGCCCGCCCTCTCCCCCGCCCTTCTTCAACCGGACCTCCCCGAAGGGCACGTCCAGCTCGTCGTGGACGAGCACGAGGTGGTCCAGGTCGACGTCGTAGTACTTCGCCAGCCCGGCGACCGGGCCGCCGGAGAGGTTCATCCAGGACGTCGGCGCGGCCAGGACGGCCCTCGGCCCCGGCACCCCGCCGGGGCCGGTGCCGAGGCGCACCTCGGCGACCCGGGCCCCGGTGCGGTGCCGCTTCAGCGGCGCGGACGCGCGGGAGGCCAGCTCGGCGAGCACCACCTGCCCGACGTTGTGCCGGGTGCGCTCGTACTCGGTCCCGGGGTTGCCGAGACCGACGACGAGCCAGGTGCCCGGCACCGCTGCCTCCCGCGCCCGCAGCCGCTCGACGATCCCCGCCAGCCGGCTCAGGACTCGTCGGAGGCCGCGGGAGCGTCCGTCGCGTCCGCGGACTCCGCCGACTCCTCGGAGGACTCCTCGCGGACGATGCCGGCCTCGGCCTCGGCGGCCTCCAGCTCGGCCTCGACCTGGGCGGCGCTGGCGGCGGCCTGCACGACGACGACCAGCTGCTCGGCGTCGCCGGCCAGCGCGGCGCCCGCGGGCAGGGTGACGTCGCCGGCGGCGACCTGGCCACCGGCCTCGAGGCCCTCGACGGACACCTCGAGGGACTCGGGCAGGTGGGTGGCCTCGGCCTCGACAGACAGGGTCGTCAGCTCCTGGTTGACGATCGTGTTCGCGGCGGCCTCGCCGGCCAGGTGCAGCGGGACGTCGACGACGACCTTCTCACCGCGGCGCACGACGAGCAGGTCGACGTGCTCGATGAAGCCCTTGATCGGGTCGCGCTGGACGTCCTTGGGCAGGGTCAGGTGCTTCTGCCCGTCCAGGTCGATGTCGAACAGGGCGTTGGCGTGCTTGAGCGCCATCATCGTCTGGTGCCCGGGCAGGGTGACGTGGATCGGGGCCTCGCCGTGGCCGTACACGACGGCGGGGATCTTGTCGGCGCGGCGGATGCGGCGGGCGGCGCCCTTGCCGAACTCGGTGCGCTTCTCGGCGGTCATCTGGGTCTCGGCCACGGGGTTCTCCTCGGGTGGTGGTGGACGCGGGCAGGCCCCGGGGGGCGCGCGGGCGCGTCCACCGCGTCGATCACGGAGGCGCGTGCGCCGTCCCTCGCCGAGGCAACCTGGACGAGTCTAACGGCAGCGGGCCCCCGCCCCGACGCCGGCGGCGTCGGGGC
>NZ_JBJLSH010000018.1:0-75989 GCF_050871905.1 Kineococcus haloalkalitolerans | reverse complement strand
CCCCCCCCCCCCCCCCCCCCCCCCCCCCCCCCCCCCCCCCCCCCCCCCCCCCCCCCCCCCCCCCCCCCCCCCCCCCCCCCCCCCCCCCCCCCCCCCCCCCCCCCCCCCCCCCCCCCCCCCCCCGCCCGCAGGGGACACCACCGGCGACGCCCCCGGCAGGGCCGGAGGTCCCGGGCGCTCGACGACCGCCGCCGGCCGTGGTCTCCTCGAACCCACTACACGCGAAGTTTACTTCACCACAGGGGGTGGGCGGCGTGACCACCGGGACGAGCGGCTCCGCGGGCGCACCGCCGCGGGAGGACCGACCCGCCCACCGCCCGCGCACGAGGCCGGGGTCCCGGGGGACGCTGCACCGCGGCGGCCCGGGCATGTGGTCCTGGGTCCTGCAGCGGGTCACCGGGGGCGCGCTGCTCCTCTTCCTGCTGCTGCACGCCCTCAACGGGGTGCGCATCGTCCTCGTCGACGTGTCCGCGCGGGCCCTGCGCCGGCAGGGGGCGCTGCTCGTGGTCGTGCTCGCCCTGCGGCTGGCCCTGCTCGTGCCGATCTCCGTCGCCCACCTGGGCAACGTCTTCGGGGGTGCGTCGTGACCACGGTCCCCCGCGGACCGCTGCTGCCGCCGGCGCGTCCCCGGCCGGCGGGCCGCGGACGGGGCGCCGAGCTGTGGTCGTGGGTGTTCGTGCGCGTGTCCGGCTGCCTGCTGCTGGTGCTCGTCGTGGCGCACCTGGTGGCCAACCTCGTCGTGGGCGACGGGATGCGCGCGGTGAGCTTCGCCCTGGTGGCCGAGCGGTGGTCCAACCCGTTCCGGCAGCTGTGGAGCCTGTCGATGCTCTGGCTGGCGGTGCTGCACGGCGCGAACGGGATGCGGATCGTCGTCCTGGACCACGCGCGCCGCGCGGCCGTCCGGCGCCTGCTGCTGCTGGCGCTCGCGGTGGCGGCGGGGGCGGGGGCGGGGGCGGGGGCGGGGGCGACCGTGGCACTGGGCCCCCTGGTCCTGCTGACGTTCGAGCCGTGCCCGGCCGGCGCCGACCCGGCCTCCCTGCCGGGGTTCTGCCATGCTGGCTGACCGGCGACCACCCCCCGGCCGAGGCGGCGGCGCACCGGTGCGGTGAGGGGTGAGGACGGCGGCGGGGCACGGGTGGACGTTCCTGACCAACCACGCCCACCTGCTCATCGCCGTGGCCAGGGACCCGGACGCGCGGGTGCGCGACCTCGCCGCCGTGGTGGGGGTCAGCGAACGGGCCGCCCTGACGATCCTGCAGGACCTCCAGGACGCCGGGTACCTGCACCGCCACCGCGTCGGCCGGCGCAACACCTACACCCTGCGGCGCGACCTGCCCTTCCGGCACCCGGCCAACGCCGCGCACGGCGTCGGTGAGCTCCTCGCCATCTTCGAGGACGGGGACGGGCCGGCCGGCGGGACGGGCACGCGCCCCTGACCGGGACCTCCGGCCCTGCCGGACGGCCCCGCGACCGCTCACCGTGGTCGCGGAGGTGGTTCCCGTGCCCACGACGTCCTGGCCCTCTCCCACCCCGCCGTCCCGCCGCCGAGAGCGCGGCCACCCGGCGGCCGGCACCCGGTGGCGCGGGGGGATCGCCGCGCTGGAGCTGCTGACCGCCGCGTGGGCCGTCGTCGGCGGCGTCGCGATGCTGCGGGACCCGCTGACCCCGCTGGGGGCCAGCACCGACCTCATCGCCGGCAGCCCCTTCGACACCTTCACCTGGCCCGGTGCCCTCCTGCTGGGGCTGGTGGGGATCGCCCCGGCGCTGCTGGCGGCCGGCCTCCTGCTGCGCGTGCGCGGCGCGGTCCTGCTGTCGGCGTTCTTCGGCGTCGGCATGGTGGCGTGGATCGCCGTGCAGTGGGTGCTGCTCGCGGACCGCCTGTGGCTGCAGCCGCTCGTGCTGGGCGTGGGTGTCCTGATCACCGTCTCCGCCCTGCTGGCGTTCCGCCGCGGGGTCCGCTGAACGGGTGCGGGCGAGCGGGGAGCGATCCGTGCGCGGGACCCGACGCGTCGCGCCGGTGGCCGCGGCCCTCGCGCTGGCCGCGGTCGCGCTGACGGCGTGCGCGGCCGGGCCCAACCCGGCCGCGGGCACCGGCGCGGACCCGGCGGGGTTCTGGCTCGGCCTGTGGCACGGGCTCATCTGCCCGGTGACGTTCCTCGTGTCGCTGTTCACCGACGACGTCACCGTGTACGAGGTCCGCAACGGCGGCGGCTGGTACGACCTGGGGTTCCTCCTCGGGGCCTCGGTCGTCCTCGGTGGCAGTGGCGCGGGTGGTGGCCGGGCGCGCCGCCGCGGTGGGCGCGGGGGTCCCCGGTGACCGGGACGGCACCGGGGTCACGGCCCGCGCGGCGCCGGGGCAGGATGACGGGGGCAGGACGGGACCGACGAGGAGGTCGACGTGGACGTGGGACGAGCGGGTGCGCGGTGGCGGGAGCTGGACCCGGGTGTCCAGCGGGTGCTGGTCGCCGCGGGGGTCGCGGACGCGGTCCTGCGGGCGGTGGCGCTCGCGGACGTCGCCCGGACCCCGCGGGAGCGGGTGCGGGGCCCGAAGGCCGCGTGGGCGCTCGCGCTGGCCGGCGTGAGCTCGGCGGGCCTGCTGCCGCTGGCCTGGTTCGCCGTCGGGCGCGGGGGCGGGAGAGCCGCCCGGTGAGGATCGTCTGGAACGCCTTCAACGGCCGGTACGCGGACAACCCGCGCGCGCTGCACGAGGCGCTCCTGGCGCGCGGGCGCACGGGGGACGAGCACCTGTGGCTGGCCGACGCCCGCCACGCGGCGGCGTTCCCGTCCGGGACGACGACGGTGCCGATCGGGACGCCGCAGGCCGTGGCGGCGCTGGAGACCGCGGACCTGCTGGTGTCCAACACGCACGTGCAGCTCGACGAGTGGCGCGAGCCCGCCGGGGGGCGGTACCTGCAGACCTGGCACGGCACCCCGCTCAAGCGCATCCACCGCGACGCGGCGTCCCTGCCGGGCGAGGACGTCATGGCCGCCCTCGACGACGACATCTCCCGCTGGGACCACCTCGTCTCCCCCAGCCCGGCGGCGACGGGACTGCTGCGGTCGGCGTTCGCGTACACCGGCGCGGTGCTGGAGACGGGCTACCCGCGCAACGACGTGCTGAACGCCGGCGACCGCCACGAGCGCCGCGCGCGCGTGCGCGCCGCCCTCGGCGTGCCGGAGGGCGCGACCGCCGTCCTGTACGCGCCCACGTACCGCGACGACGAGGCCGCCGCGGGGACCGACGCGCCCCCCGGGCTGGACGTCGCGGCCCTCACCGAGCGGCTCGGGCCCGACGTCGTGGTGCTGCTGCGGCTGCACCACTACGTCGCCCACCACCGCCGGCCGGCGACGGGCGAGCGGGTGCGCGACGCCTCCGGGCACCCGGACATCTCCGACCTGTACCTGGCCGCGGACGTCCTGGTCACCGACTACTCCTCCTCGATGTTCGACTTCGCCGTCACCGGCAAGCCGGTCCTGCTGTACGCCTACGACCTGGAGCACTACCGGGACCGGTTGCGGGGGTTCACGATCGACCTGGAGACCGAGGGCCCCGGCCCGGTCCTGCGCGACCAGGAGTCCCTCACCGCGGCCCTGCTCGACCTGCCGGGGGCGGCCGCGGCGAGCGAGCAGCAGTACGCCCGCTTCCGCGGGCGCTGGTGCGCGCTGGAGGACGGCCGGGCCGCCGAACGGGTCCTGGACGCCCTCGGCCTGACCTGAGCGCGGAGCCGGGACGACGGCCCTCCCCGACGGGTGGTTGACCCGACAGGCGCAGTTTGCTTCACTCGTCCCATCGGTGGAGGGGAGTACCCCCCAGCGCTGACGTCGTCAGGACGGTCCCTCAGCGGGGACCCGGCGCAGCGGGCCCGCGAGGGCCGGGAGAGACCTCCGGTCGGATCGAGACCGGAGGTTCGCTGTGGACGTCCCCCTGTGGCTGTGGTTCGCCGTCCTGGGCTTCATCGTGGCGGTGCTGGCCGTCGACCTGTTCGCCCATCGCCGGGCGCACGTCATCGGCGTGCGCGAGGCGGCGCTGTGGTCGGGGGTGTGGGTGGCCATCGGCGTGACGTTCGGCGTCGGCCTGTGGTGGTGGTACGGCGCGGGGATCGGCCAGCAGTACTTCGCCGGGTACCTCATCGAGAAGTCCCTGGCCGTCGACAACGTCTTCGTGTGGGCGATCGTCTTCAGCTGGTTCGCGGTCCCCCGCGAGCACCAGCACCGGGTGCTGTTCCTCGGCGTGCTGGGCGCCCTGGTCTTCCGCGGCGCGTTCATCGCCGCCGGCAGCGTCCTCATCGCCAGCTTCTCCTGGATCTTGTACGTCTTCGCCGCGTTCCTCGTCTGGACCGGCTGGAAGATGCTGCGCCAGCGCGACGAGCACGTGGACCCCGAGGGGTCCGCGGTGCTGCGCGCCTTCCGCCGCTGGGTGCCGATGACCGACGCGTACCACGGCCAGAAGCTGCTGGTCCGCCGCGGCGGCGTCGTCCTCGCCACCCCGCTGCTGGCCGTGCTCGTCCTCGTCGAGGTCACCGACGTCGTCTTCGCCGTCGACTCCATCCCCGCGATCTTCGCCGTCACCGACGAGCCGTTCATCGTCTTCACCGCCAACGCCTTCGCGATCCTGGGGCTGCGGGCGATGTACTTCCTGCTCGCCGACCTCATCCACCGCTTCGTCTACCTCAAGACCGGCCTCGCGCTCGTCCTGGTCTGGGTGGGCGTGAAGATGTTCCTCAAGGTCGACCTGTTCTACGTGCCCACGGCGGTCTCGCTGGCCGTCATCACCACCGTCCTCACCGTCGCCGTCGTCGCGAGCCTGCGCGCCACGCGCGGCCAGGGCCGCCGGGCCGTGCGGACGTCCGGCGCTCCCCCGTTCCGCACCGCCAGCGCCGAGGAGCTCGCTGCCCTGGAGCCGCTGTGGCGCCGCCGCTCCGCCGGTCGCCCCGGCGACGACGCCGGGAGCGGCGCCGGCCGGCGCGTCGGGAGCCGGCGGTGACCGGCCCCCGACGCCCCGCCCCTCACCCCCGCCGACGGCCGGCGCGGTCCCCGTCGGCGGGCAGGACGGGGACCATCGCCGAGACGGCGCGGTCCCACACGCGCGGGTGCCGGTCGGGGTGCTCGGTGGCCAGGGCGTGCCGCACCTGCTCCAGGCTCAGGCCGGGGTCGGCGAGGCGGTGCTCGCCGGTCTCCTCGAACCGGTCCTCGGCGAAGCAGTAGGCGACCTGGTCCAGGGCGTTCATCTGCCGGGCGGTGAGCAGCTCGTCGACGAGGCGGTCGGCGGGCCGCTCCGCGTCCGGGTGCAGGGCGCGCGCCGCCGCGCAGAACTCCTCCCCGCGGGCGGTGTCGGTGAACGTGTACCGGAACTCCCCGCCCCGCCCGTCGTCGCTGACGAGCCCGAAGCTCTGCCCGTGGCGCAGCAGCTCGCAGGACCAGGAGAAGCCGTCGCCGGCCGGCTGCTCCTGGTAGCCGCGCACGCTGTAGCGCTGGTGGGGGTGGCTGGTCGGCAGGACCACGGCGGGCCCCCTCCTGTCGGTCGGGTCGGTCGGGTTGGTCGGGTCGGTCGGGTCGGTCGGGTCGGTCGGGTCGGTCGGCGTCATCGTCCGCCGCGGGGGTGGACGCGCGCCACGCGGTGCGGCGCGGTCGCGGCGCGGTGGCCCCACCAGGCCGCCACCGCGACGAGCGCGGCCAGCCCGAGCGCGGCGCCGGCGCCCTTGACGGCGTCGGAGACGACGCCCTCGACCAGGTGCAGGCCGCTCACGTCCGCCGCGCCCCACCAGCGCCGGGCGGCGAGCGCCGCACCGGCCAGCGCCGCGCCCGCCGCGAGCACCAGCGCGGCCCCGGCGCGGCGCCGGGCCGCACCGCCGGGGGCGGCGAGGACGCGGGCGCGGTGGCGGTGCGCGAACACCGCCAGCACGAGCAACCCTCCGACGCTGTTGAGGTGCTCCCACACCCGCCCCCACGTCAGCCCGGCGAGCGCCGGCTCGCCCAGCAGCGGCAGCCGCCGCGCCAGCCAGCCGTCGCCGTGGGTCAGGCCGTCCCACACCAGGTGCGTGGCGATCCCCACCAGCGCGGACACGAGGACCCAGCCCGCGCGCGCCCACCACGTCCGCACCGCGACCGGCTGCGTCCCCCGGACGGGCAGCAGCGCTGCGAGGGGCCGCCGCGCGGCCAGCCACAGCGCCAGCAGCGCCAACGCCAGCGGTAGGGCCACCGGCAGCGCACCGGCGACGCTGTGCGAGGTGGTCGCGTTGACGAACGGCTCGTACCAGGACTGCGCGCTGACGGGGACGCCCGTGGCCCGCAGCGAGTAGGGCACGTCCGGCGCCACGGCCCCCGCGACCAGCGCCGCCGGCACGAGGGGTCCGCGCAGCAGCGGCAGGACAGCGGCCGGGTGGGCGGGGGTGACGGGCACGGTCACCCATCGTGCCGTGCGGGTCCCGGCCGCGGACGATCAGCCGGGCAGGGCCTCCGCGACGCGCTTGAGGCGGGCGAGGTCCGCGCGCACGGCGGCGACGTCGCGCGCGAACTCCGCGTCGTCCGCGCCGGGCGGGCGCAGCAGCGTGAACACCACCTCGCACCCGTCGCCCTCGCCGACCACGCGCAGCGGCACCCGGACGGTCTCGCCGGCGGGGGTGAGCACCTCGTGGTCCAGGACGCCGGGTTCGTCGCCGGTGAACCGGAAGCGCGCGCGGCCGGCGGGTGTGCGCACCCACCACTCGCCGTCCTCGTGCTCGACGGCGTCACCCACGCCGCTGGACCAGCGCGGCAGGTTCTCCGGGTCGCGGGCGAAGGACCAGACCGCCTCCGCAGGACGGTCGACGTGCACCGCCAGGCGCAGGGCGCCCGCGGTGGTCGGGTCGGGCGACTGGCGGACACCGTCCTGCGCTGCGGTCACGGCCGCAGCGTGGCACGCGGGTCCGACAGCCGTCCGCGGGACGCTCAGCGCGGGGGCACCTCCCGGGCGAGGAGCAGCACCGGGGACGGGCCGGGCGGCGGGGCCTCCCCACCGCTGCCGGTCGCCACCAGCACCACGCCGGCCGTGCGGGTCGTGCCGTCGCAGACGAGCGCGGGCACCGCCCCGTCGCGCGGCTCCGCCGGCAGGGGCGTCCACACCGGGTCCCCCGCCGTCGTCGTCACCGCCACCGCGCCCACCGGCCCGGGCGCCTCGCAGCGGTAGACCAGGACGCGGTCCCCGCGCTCGCCCGGCAGCGCGGGCCGCAGCAGCGCGGGGACGGGCAGCAGCGGCACGGGCCGCCCCGCGCCGTAGACGGGCGCCAGCAGGTCGGCGACCGCCCGCGCCCCCGGCGGCAGGGGCGGGACGGGCGGCGGCAGCGCCGGGGCCGGGGCCGTGAACACCCACGCGAGCGGCAGCAGGACCGCGGCGGCGGCCAGCGCCCGGGCGGCGCCCCGCGACCGCGGCGCCCGGGCCGCACGCGGTGCGTCGCACGGCACGTCAGCGACTGTGGACCTCCGCGCGCCGGAGCGCCAGCGCCGGGCTCAGCCCTCCCGGGCCGCGCCCCCGCGGGGCACCGGGGACAGGTCCACGGCCGCCTCCTGCGCCTGCACCGCGAGCTCGATGGCGGTGAAGGCGTGCTCCTGCGTCATCGCCGTCTCGGTGCGCTCCAGGCAGTCGCGCACGAGCTGCCCGAAGAACGGGTAGCCGACCTTCCCCGACACCCGGAAGTGGGTCTCCTGCTCGCCGTTGGCCAGGAACACGTGGCCGGGCCCGTCCTGGGTGCCGAGGTTGAAGTACTTGCGCTGCTCGATGTACCCCTCGGTGCCGAGGATGAACGTGCGCCCGTCGCCCCAGGACTGCAGGCCGTCGGGGGTGAACCAGTCGCAGCGGAAGTAGCCGGTGGCGCCGGTGTCCGTGACGAGGTTGGCGTCCCCGAAGTCGTCGAGCTCCGGATGCTCGGGGTTCGCGTAGTTCGCGATCTGGCTGTTGACCACCCGGGCGCTCGTGGACCCGGTGTAGTGCAGGACCTGGTCGACGTTGTGGCTGCCGATGTCGACGAGGATGCCGCCGTACTTCTCCTTCTCGAAGAACCACGCGGGCCGGTTCGCGGCGTTGAGGCGGTGCGGGCCCATCCCGATGACCTGCACGACCTTCCCGATCGCGCCCTGCTCGATCAGCTGGCCGGCGAACACCGCGGCCTCGACGTGGACGCGCTCGGAGTAGTAGACGGCGTACTTGCGCCCGGTGCGCCGCACGCCCTCGCGGGCCGCGGCCAGCTGCTCCAGCGTCGTCAGCGGCGCCTTGTCGGTGAAGTAGTCCTTGCCGGCGTCCATCACCCGCAGGCCCAGCGCGCAGCGCTCGCTGGTGACGGCGGCACCGGCCACGAGCCGCACCGCCGGGTCGTCGAGGACCTCCGCCTCGGAGCGGGCGGCGCGCGCCTGCGGGAACCGCTCGCGGAAGCGCTCGACCTTGGCCGGGTCGGGGTCCCAGACCCAGCTCAGCGTGGCACCGGCGCCCAGCAGCCCCTCGCACATGCCGAACACGTGGCCGTGGTCCAGGCCGACCGCCGCGATCGGGAACTCGCCGTCGGAGACGACGGGGTCGGGCAGCGGGGCGGGCGCGTAGGTGCCGCCGTCGGCGCTCACCGGGCCACCGCCTGCGCCGCGGGGTCGCCGGGCACGGTGATCGACCCGCCGAGGTCGTCGACGGAGGCGCTCTTGGCGTAGAAGCGCGGGGCGCGCTCGGGCAGCGTGCCCGCGGCCGACCACGGGTCGTCGGCGGCCAGCGGCAGCTCGACGGTGCGGCCCTCGATCCCCGCCCGGTACACGGCGGTGATGAGCTCGATGGTGCGCCGGCCGTCGCGGCCGTCGACCGCGGGCGCCCGGCCGGTCTCCAGCGCGCTCAGCACGTCCTCGACCTGACCGGTGTGACCGGTGTGCGCCAGGGGGCGGTGGGCTGCGGCCAGCTCGCGCAGGCGCTCGGCCAGCTCGACGTTGCCGCCGGGGACGGGGAATCCGTTGGACTGCGCGGTCTCGGCGACCACCTCGCCCGACAGGGAGACGGACGCTTCGCGGCCCTGCACGACGATGCCCTGCGGCTCGCCGTGGTGGACGACCGAGGCGGTCAGCGTCGCCAGGGCCCGCTCGTAGGCCAGGACGGTCACCGACAGGTCCTCCACCTCGGAGTTCTCGTGGGCGGTGTTCGCCAGCACGGACGTCACCGCGCGCGGCGAGCCCAGCAGCCACAGCAGCAGGTCGACGTGGTGCACGGCGTGGTTGAGGGTGCAGCCACCGCCCTCCTGCTCCCACGTGCCGCGCCACCACAGGTCGTAGTACCCCAGGCCCCGCCACCACGCCGAGTCCACCCGGGCGTGGGTGACCGGGCCGGCCAGGCCCGAGTCGAGCAGGCTCTTCAGGCGCACGACGTCGTCGCGGAACCGGTTCTGCGCCACCGAGGAGAACAGGGCGCCGCTGCGCTCCTGCGCGCGCAGGACCGCGTCGCAGGCGGCCAGCGAGGGCGCCATCGGCTTCTCGCACAGCACGTTGACGCCCGCGTCGAGCAGGTCGACGCTGATCCGCTCGTGCGTGGACGGCGGCGTGCAGACGCTGGCGAGGTCGACGCGCAGGCCGTCGCCGCGGGCGGCGAGGAGGTCGGTGTGCGAGGCGAAGACGCGCGCGTCGTCGAGGCCGTGCTCGCGGCGCACGGCCTCCGCGCGCTCGGGCACGACGTCGACGAGGGCGACGACGCGGCAGCGCTCGCCGAAGCGCTGGTAGGCGTGCAGGTGGGACGGGCTGATGTTGCCGGTGCCGATGACGGCGACGTCGATCACGTGGCTCCTCGGGTGGCTGCGCGGTGCCGCTGCGGCACTCGGCCGGCGCGGGCGGGACGCTCGTCGTCGGGCCCGGCTGCGGATAGCGCTTACCGATCCAACGTAACAGCACCGCCCCGAGCGCGGAAGGGCGCGGGAGGACCGCTGTGGCAGACTCGGCGGGCACGAGCACGCCTCCTTAGCTCAGCTGGCCAGAGCAACCGCCTTGTAAGCGGTAGGTCGTCGGTTCGAGTCCGACAGGGGGCTCCAGCGACCGCCGGCTCACTCCCGCTGCGCCTCCGCGACGCGGTGGGGCACCCGCAGCAGGCGCACCGCCGTGACGAGCACCAGCCCGCCGAGCAGGTTGCCCAGGGCGGACCACCCCAGCCGCGGCAGCCAGTCCAGGTAGCCGAAGCCCGCGCCGGCGTGGATCGCGGTGAACATCAGCAGCGAGTCCAGCACGGAGTGGAAGAGCTGCCCCCCGGCGAGCAGGGCCCCGAAGAGCACGGCCGGGACGATGCGCACCCCGACGCTCTCGGTGCTGTGCTGCATCCGCGTCATGAGGGTGATGACGAGCCCGGCGAGGACCGCCAGCACGAAGGAGCGCAGGCCCAGGGGCATCAGGGCGAAGTGCTCGCCGGCCTCGACCGCGGTCGGGCGCAGCTGGGGCAGGCCGGTGACCACGAGCCAGGCGACGACCCAGCCGCCGACGAGGTTGGCGGCCAGCGTCACCCCCCACAGCCGCAGCAGGGCCACGACCGTCCCCTCCCGGGCGACGACCGCGGTGACGGGGACGATGAAGTTCTCGGTGAACAGCTCGCTGCGCGCCAGGAGCAGCGCCACGAAGCCGAGCGAGAAGGCGAGACCGGCCAGCAGGTGGTCGTCGGTCTCGTGCAGCACGAGCAGGTACGCCAGCACGCCGGTGCCCACGTCGATGCCCCCCAGCAGGCCGGTGCTGACCAACGGCAGCAGCGGGCGCTGCAGACGCTCGGCCCCCTCCCCCACGAGGCGGTCGAAGGCCTCCTCGACCTCCGGCTCCGGGTGGGTGGGCGGCGCGGCCGGGGACGGGATGTCGTCGTTCACCGGGACTCCTGGGATCGGGGTGGGGCGGCGGTGGCCCACCGTCCCGACCCCTGCCTACCCCGCGGACCGCCCGGGGAACAGCGGGGAAGGCGGGCGGCGGTGGCGACGTTGTCGCGCGGGCCGGTGGAACCGACCCGAGGAGCGAGCGTGGACGCGCAGGACAGCGGTGGGAGCCCGGCCGAGCGCCTGGCCGTCACCCACGACGAGACCGCCCACCGCTGGGAGGGCCGCCTGGACGGCGAGCTCGTGGCGCTGGCCGACTACGTGCCGCAGGACGCGGCGTGGGCCTTCGTGCACACCGAGACCGCGCCGGGGCACGCCGGGCAGGGCCTGGCGACCCGCGTCGTCGAGGAGGCCCTGGCGGAGGTGCGCCGCCGCGGGCTGCGGGCCGTGCCGGCCTGCTCCTTCGTGCACGACCACCTCGCCCGGCACCCCGAGCAGGGCACCGGGCCGCGCTGACCCTCCGCGCGACGGCGGCCGGCGCGGGTCGTGGACCCGCCCGGCCCCGAGCCGTCACAGTGGGCGCGTGGACCACTACAGCGCCTGGCGCACGTACGCCCCCGCCGGCCTCCTGCTCGTCGGCGCGGGCCTGAGCACCGCCTGCGACGCCTCGGCGCGCCGCGCGAGCGGCGCCGGGACGGCCCGCTGGGCCGCCGAGGGCACCGCGGGGCTGGTGCTGCTCAACGCCGGGCTGTGCCTGTTCGGGGAGGCGGTCAAGCGCCGCGCCCTGCACGACGCGGCGGCGCAGCGGGCCTGACCCGCGGACGAGTCCCGTCCCGCCCGCCTCTCGGGCGTCCAGACCCGTGGACTACTTCCACGAAGCTGGACGGCTTGCTATCGTCCCGCCGGTAAGCGCTATCCGCACCGGTCGACGACGACCCAGGAGGGGCCATGGACGACCTCGTCCCGACGATCGTTCCAGCGATCGTCGCCGCGACGCGCAGGACGGCTGAGACACCGTGAGCGCGCTCGGCGAACTGCGCCAGCTCAAGGGGCAGGCCAAGGCGGAGAACCGCGAGACGAAGACCGCCTACCTGTTCCTGGCGCCCTGGTTCCTCGGCCTGTTCGTCATCACGATCGGGCCGCTGCTCGCCTCGCTGTACCTGGCGTTCACGGACTACAACCTCATCCAGGCCCCGGGCTGGATCGGGTTCGACAACTTCACCCGCATGATCGGCGACCCGCGGCTGCACCAGTCGCTGAAGGTCACGTTCCTGTACGTGTTCATCTCCGTGCCGCTGCAGCTGCTGCTGGCGCTGGCGCTGGCGGTCCTGCTGGACCGCGGCATGCGGGGCCTGGCGTTCTACCGCTCGGTGTTCTACCTGCCCTCGCTGCTGGGCTCCTCGGTCGCCATCGCGGTGCTGTGGCGGCAGATGTTCGGCACGCAGGGCCTGGTGAACCAGGTGCTGGCGCTGGTCGGGCTGGAGGGCCGCGGGTGGATCTCCGACCCCTCGACCGCCCTGTCGACCATCATCATCCTCAACGTGTGGACCTTCGGCGCACCGATGGTCATCTTCCTGGCCGGCCTGCGCCAGATCCCGCGCATGTACTACGAGGCCGCCTCCACCGAGGGCGCCAGCAGGTGGCGGCAGTTCGTGTCGATCACGCTGCCGCTGCTCACCCCGATCATCTTCTTCAACCTGGTCCTGCAGCTCATCGGCGCGTTCCAGTCGTTCACCCAGGCCTTCGTCGTCTCCGGCGGCACCGGCGGGCCCAGCGACTCCACGCTCTTCTACACGCTGTACCTGTACCAGCGCGGTTTCTCCAACTTCGACATGGGCTACGCGTCCGCGATGGCCTGGCTGCTGGTGCTGATCATCGGCATCTTCACCGCCATCAACTTCTACGCGTCCAAGTGGTGGGTGTTCTATGACGACTGAGACCGGAACCCAGTCCGGCGCCGCCCGGGTCCCCACGACGTCCGGCGGGGCGAGCCCCACCACGCCCGCCGCCGCCGGGACGAAGCCCGACGGCCGCTGGCCGGGCCGCGGCCGCTCCGTCCTCAAGCACGTGCTGCTCATCGCGGCCGCGCTGCTCATGCTCTACCCGGTGCTGTGGATGATCGCCGGGTCGCTGCGCAGCCAGGACCAGATCTTCACCGCGCCGGGCCTGTGGGTGGCCGACCCGCAGCCGCAGAACTACAGCAACGGCTGGTCGGCGCTGTCCTCGCCGTTCGGGCACTACATGCTCAACTCGGCGGCGGTCGTCCTCGGCTCGATCCTGGGCAACCTGGTGTCCTGCTCGCTGGCCGCCTACGCCTTCGCCCGCATCGAGTTCCTGGCCAAGCGGATGCTGTTCGCCATCATGCTGATGACGATCATGCTGCCGATCCACGTCGTGATCGTCCCGCAGTACATCCTGTTCTCCCAGCTGGGCTGGCTGAACACCTTCCTGCCGCTGATCGTGCCCAAGATCCTCGCCACGGACGCGTTCTTCGTCTTCCTCATGGTCCAGTTCATCCGCGGCATCCCGCGGGAGCTGGACGAGGCCGCGCGCATCGACGGCTGCGGGCACTTCCGGATCTTCTTCCGGATCATCCTGCCGCTCATGGTCCCGGCCCTGGCGACCACGGCGATCTTCACGTTCATCTGGACGTGGAACGACTTCTTCAGCCAGCTGATCTTCCTGACCGACCCGAACATGTACACGGTCCCGGTCGCGCTGCGCTCCTTCATCGACGCCACGGCCGAGAGCTCCTGGGGGTCGCTGTTCGCGATGAGCGTGGTGTCCCTGGTGCCGATCTTCCTGGCCTTCCTCTTCGGCCAGCGGTTCCTCATCAAGGGCATCGCCACCACCGGCGGCAAGTAGCCCGGCCCCTCCACCCGTCCGCACCACCCGTCCCGCAGCACCCGCACCACCCGAGACAGCCGGGCCCTCCCGGCGGGAAGACGGTCACCGTGCCCAGCACCCCCTCCCCCGCACGCCGCTCCGTGAGCCGGCGCGCCTTCGGCGGTCTCGCCGCCGGGACCGCCGCCACCGCGGGCCTCGCGGCGTGCGGGGGCGGGTCGGGCTCCGGCGACGGCCCGGCGCAGCTGCGCTTCACCTGGTGGGGCTCGGACGCCCGGCACGGCTACACGCAGCAGATCATCGACGCCTTCAACGAGGAGCACCCGGACATCCAGGTCACCGGCGAGTTCGCCGAGTGGTCCGGGTACTGGGACCGGCTGGCCACGACGGTCGCCGCCAACGACGCGCCCGACATCATGCAGATGGACGCCATCTACCTGCGCTCCTACGCCGACCGCGGCGCCCTGCTGGACCTGTCGACGCTCGGCGACCTGGACACCTCGGGCATCGACGCCGAGGCGCTGAACACCGGTGACACCGGCGAAGGGCTGTTCGGCCTCGTCACCGGCCTGAACGCCCTCACGATCATCACCAACCCGCGGCTGCTGGAGGAGACCGGGCAGGCCCTGCCCGACGACTCCTCCTGGACGTGGGACGACTACGTCGCCGCCGGGGCGGCCGTCTCCGGCGCCGGGGTGCCCGACGTGTACGGCATCTCCACCGGCGGCATGGACGAGATCACCCTGCAGTCGTGGGCCCGCCAGCGCGGGGAGGCCCTGTACTCCCCCGACGGCGAGGTCGTCCTGCCCACCGACCTGCTCGTGGACTGGTGGGAGCACTGGCTCGGCGCCCTGGACGCCGGCGCGGCCGTCCCCGTCACCCTCGCCGTCGAGGAGGCCACCGCCTCGCTGGACCAGAACGGCATGGCGCTCGGGCGCACCGCCATGGCCCCCTTCTGGAACACCCAGCTGACCGCGCTGGCGAAGCTGAGCGGCGACCCGCTGACGCTGCTGCGCCCGCCGCGCCAGGACCCGGCCGGCTCCACCGGCCTGTACTACAAGCCGTCGATGTTCTGGTCCGCCTCGGCGCGCACCCGCCACCCCGAGGCGTGCGCGGTCTTCCTCGACCACCTGGTGAACTCCACGGACGTCGCGGACCTCATGCTCACCGAGCGCGGCGTCCCCGCCAACAGCGCGGTCCGCGAGCACATCACGCCCCAGCTGGACGAGACCGACACCCAGGTCGTGCAGTACATCGACGACGTCGCCGGCGTCGTCGAGGAGACCCCGCCGTCCGCCCCGGCCGGCGCCTCCGGCATCGAGGAGATCGTCCGCCGCTACGGCACCGACGTCCTCTTCCGCCGCCAGGAGCCCGCCGCCGCGGCGCAGGCGCTCGTCGACGAGCTCACCGCCAGCGTCCAGTCCGCCTGACCCCAGCCCGAGCAGCACCCGAGCACCACCCGACCGGTCGACGACGACACAGGGAGGACACCGTGCGCGACGCACGAGAGCAGCACCAGCAGCAGCGCCCCACCGGCCCGTCCCGGCGCGCGGTCGGCCTCGGCGCCCTCGGCGCCGCGGCCACCACCGGCCTGGCCGCCTGCGGGCAGGGCGGCGGGTCCGGGGACGGCCCCGTCCGCCTGCGCTTCACGTGGTGGGGCTCCGACACCCGCCACCAGTACACGCAGGAGATCATCGACGCGTTCAACGCGGAGAACCCCGACGTCGTCGTCGAGCCGGAGTTCACGGAGTGGTCCGGCTACTGGGACCGCCTGGCGACCACCGTCGCCGCCAACGACGCCCCGGACGTCATGCAGATGGACGCGGCCTACCTGCGCTCCTACGCCGACCGCGGCGCCCTGCTCGACCTGTCGCAGGAGGAGTCCCTGGACACCGGCGACATCGAGGAGTCCGACCTCGCGCTCGGCGAGAGCGAGGGCGGGCTGTACGGGATCGTGCAGGGCGTCGTGCCGCTGGCCGTCGTCACCAACGCCGACCTGCTGGAGCAGGCGGGCGTCCCGCTGCCCGACGACACCGCGTGGACGTGGGAGGAGTACGCCGCCGCGGGCCAGGCCGTCACGCAGGCGGGCCTGCCGAACGTGTACGGCATCCAGACCGAGGGCGTGCAGGGCCCGCCGATGGAGAACTGGGCCCGCCAGCGCGGGGAGTCCCTGTTCACCGACAGCGGTGACGTCGGCCTGTCCCCCGACACCCTGGCCGAGTTCTGGGAGTACCAGCTGCAGCTCGCCGAGTCCGGCGCCGGCACCCCCGTCACGCTCACCATCGAGCGCAACTCCGCCACGGCGTCCCTGGAGCAGTCCGGCACCGCCACCAACACGGTCGCCTTCGCCCCCTGGTGGTCCACCCAGCTCACGGCCCTCACCAACGCCTCCGGGCAGCGGCTGGTCCTGCTGCGCCCGCCCGCCCAGACCCCCGGCGGGAACCCCGGCCTGTACTACAAGGCGTCGATGTACTGGTCGGTGTCGGCGCGCAGCCGCAACCCCGAGGCCGCCGTCCGGTTCGTCAACTACCTGGCGACGTCCGACACCGCCGCCGACCTCATGCTCACCGAGCGCGGCATCCCCGCCAGCGCCCGCATCCGCGAGCGCATCACCCCGAACCTCGCCGAGACCGACCAGGCCGCCGTCGCCTACGTCGAGTCGATCGCGGACGTCGTCGAGGAGGCGCCGCCCATCCCGCCCGCCGGCGGCAACTCCTCCGGGGAGATCCTCACGCGGATCGGCGCCGACGTGCTGTTCGAGCGCCAGGAGCCCGCCGCCGCCGCGCAGGCGTACGTCGACGAGCTGCAGGGCCAGATCGACTCCGCCTGACGAGCCCTCCCGACCACCCCTCCCCCGCCGGAACCTCACCCCAGGAGACACCGTGACCTCGTCGCCGACGCCGAGCTCGCCCCGCCCCCTCGCCCGTCCCCTCACCCGCCGCGCGTTCGGGGCCGGTGTCGCCGGCACCGCGGCCGTCGCGGGCCTGGCCGCCTGCGGCGGCGACTCCGGCGGCGCCGCGGCCGGCGGGGGCGGCGGGGACCTGCGCTTCACCTGGTGGGGCTCCGACGCCCGCCACGCCCTCACCGAGCGGGCCTACCAGGCGTTCATGGAGGAGAACCCCGACACCACGATCCGGGGCGAGTACACCGAGTGGTCGGGGTACTGGGACCGCCTGGCGACCACCGTCGCCGCCAACGACGCCCCCGACGTCATCCAGATGGACGTCCTGCAGCTGCGCTCCTACGCCGACCGCGGCGCCCTGCTCGACCTGGAGGGCACCAGCATCGACACCGGTGGCATCCCCGCGGACACGCTGGACACCGGCCGCACCGAGGAGGGCCTGTTCGCCGTCCCGGTCGGCATCAACTCCCACGTCATCGTCGCCAACCCGGCGCTGTTCGAGGCCGCCGGCGTCCCGCTGCCCGACGACACGACCTGGACGTGGCAGGACGCCCTGGACATCTCCAACCAGGTCTCCGCGGCCACCGAGCCGAACGTCCAGGGCCTGCAGACGATGGGCCTGGACGAGGCCAGCCTGCAGCTGTGGGTCTCCCAGCTCGGCGGGCAGTTCTACGAGGGCAGCGAGGTCACCCTCGACCCGGAGCACGTCGCCTCCTGGTGGGAGTACAACCTCGACGCCGTCGCGTCCGGCGCCGCCGCGGGCGCCAGCCTCGCCGTCGAGCGCCAGGCCGCCGGCCTCAGCCAGTCCGGCACCGCCACCGGCACGGCCGCGATGGCCGTGTGGTGGGCCAACCAGGTCACGGCGCTGTCCTCGGCCGCCGGGCAGGAGATGGTGCTGCTGCGCCCGCCGGTCCAGGAGCCCGGCGGCACCCCCGGTGTCTTCTACAAGGCGTCGATGTTCTGGTCGATCTCCTCGCGCAGCCGGAACCCCGAGGCGGCCGCGACGTTCGTCGACTGGCTGCTGAACTCCCCCACCGCGGCGGAGATCCTGCTGGTCGAGCGCGGCATCCCCGCCGACCCCGAGCGCCGCGAGCAGGTCGTCCCGCTGCTGGAGCCCACGGACGCGCAGTCCGTGGAGTACGTGGAGTCCCTGGAGGGCTCCACCTCCCCGGCGCCGCCGGCCGCCCCGCCGGGCGCCAGCACCGTGCAGGACCTGGTCACCCGCTACGGCTCCGAGGTCCTCTTCGGCAACCAGGAACCGCGCGCGGCCGCCGACGCGATGGTGCAGGAGCTCACGAACAACGTGGCCTCGGCGTGAGCGCGCCGGGCAGGACGGACGGAGCCGGACGAGTGGACGGGGACGAGCGGATGAGCGGCACGAGCGGCACGAGCGGCACGAGCGGCACGAGGCACCCCTCCCGGCGGGCGGTCGGCCTGGGCGCCGCCGCCGCGGGGGCCGCGGCGCTGACCGCCTGCGGGTCGGGCGGGTCCGGCGGTTCCTCCGGCCCGGCGGAGCTGCGCTTCACCTGGTGGGGCTCGGACACCCGGCACCGGGCGACGCAGGAGGTCATCGACGCCTTCAACGCCGAGAACCCCGACATCCGCGTCAAGGGCGAGTACACCGAGTGGTCCGGGTACTGGGACAAGCTGGCCACCACCGTCGCCGCCAACGACGCCCCCGACGTCATCCAGATGGACGTCATCCAGCTGCGCTCCTACGCCGACCGCGGCGCCCTGCTGGACCTGTCGCAGGTCGACGGCATCGACACCAGCCTCATCGACCCCCAGGACCTGGCCACCGGCCAGACCGACGAGGGGCTGTTCGGCCTGGTCAACGGGATCGTCCCGCACGCGGTCATCGCCAACCCCGAGCTGATCGCCGCCGCGGGGCAGGAGCTGCCCGACGACCTGGCGTGGACGTGGGACGACTACGAGCGCCTCGGGGCGGCCATCACCCAGGCCGGACCGCCCGGCACCTACGGCCTGTCCGCCGGGGGCCTGGACGAGCCGGGGCTGGCGCTGTGGGGCCAGCAGCTGGGCAACGACTTCTACGACAGCTCCGGCACGGTGACCCTCGACCCGGAGGTCGTCGCCTCCTGGTGGGAGTACCACCTGCGCACCATCGAGAGCGGGGCCGCGACCCCCGCCTCGCTCGCGGTGGAGAGCCAGACCCTCGGCCTGGACCAGTCCGGCATGGCCACCGGCACCATCGGGATGCAGGGCATCTGGGCGACGCAGGTCACCGCGTTCACCAACGCCCACGGGTCACCGCTGGCCCTGCTGCGCCCGCCGCGCCAGAACGCCGGCGGGGACAGCGGCCTGTTCTACAAGGCCGCCATGTACTGGTCGATCTCCTCCCGGACCCGCTACCCCGAGGCCGCCGCCCGGTTCGTCGACTACCTGGAGAACTCCACGACCGCCGGGGACATCATGCTCACCGAGCGCGGCATCCCCGCCAACCCCGAGATCCGCGAGCGGATCGTCCCGAAGCTGTCCGAGACCGACGCGCTCGCCGTGAGCTACGTCGACTCCCTGCGCGACGTCGTCGGCCCCATGCCGACGAGCGCGCCCAAGGGCGCCAGCGCCGTGCAGGCCACCGTCCTGCGCTACGGCACCGACGTCCTCTTCGGCCGGCAGGAACCGGCAGCCGCGGCGCAGGGCCTCGTGGACGAGCTCACCGCGTCCGTCGAGTCCGCCTGACCGCGGGCACGACCAGCACGACCCAGACCCGCACCACCGGAGGAGAGCACTCGTGCCAGCACCGACCAGCCCGCGCCACGTCGTCGTCGTCGGCACCGGCGGCATCGCCGCCGCGCACGCCCGCGGGCTGCGGGCCCTCGGGGACCGCGTGCGGATCGTCGCCGCCGTCGACGTCGACCCCGGCCGGGTCGCGGCGTTCGCGCAGGAGTGGGACGTGCCGCGCACGGCGGGCGACCTCGCCGAGGTGCTCGCCGACGAGCGGGTCGACGTCGTGCACATCTGCACCCCGCCGTCGGCGCACGTGCCCGTGGCCGAGCAGGCCCTCGCGGCCGGGGCGCACGTCGTGGTGGAGAAGCCCGTCGCGCTGTCGCTGGCCGAGACCGACCGGCTGCTGGCCGCCGAGGCCCGCAGCACCGGCTCGGTGGCCGTCGTGTCCCAGCACCGCTTCGGCTCCGGCGTGCAGCGGCTGACCTCGATCGTCGCCGACGGCTCGCTCGGGCGGCCGCTGGTGGCCACCTGCCTGACCCAGTGGTACCGGCCCGACGCCTACTTCGAGGTGCCGTGGCGCGGCACGTTCGACGTCGAGGGCGGCGGGCCGACCATGGGCCACGGCATCCACCAGATGGACGTCCTGCTGTCCGTCCTCGGCCCGTGGGAGGAGGTCAGCGCCATGGCCTCGCGCGGCGCGCGGCCCACGGAGACGGAGGAGGTCTCGGCGGCCACCGTGCGCTTCGCCGGCGGCGCGCTCGCCTCGGTGGTGAACTCGGTGGTCTCCCCGCGCGAGACGACGATCCTGCGCTTCGACCTCGAGCACGCCTCCGTGGAGGTGCACCACCTGTACGGCTACGGCGACGACGACTTCACCGTGACCCCGGCGCCCGGCCACGAGGAGGCGGCGCAGGAGGCCTGGGCGCGCGAGCCGCGCGGGGTGCGCAGCAGCCACGAGGCGCAGTTCCGCGCCGTGCACGACGCCCTGGACGCCGGCACCACCCCGCCGGTCGCCCTCGCCGACGCGCGCGCCACCCTGGAGCTCGTCGCGGCGATCTACCGCTCGGCGTTCACCGGGCGCCTCGTGCGCCGCGGCGAGATCGGCCCCGACGACCCGTTCGCCGTCCGCATGGACGGCACGGGCGCACCGTGGGCGCGCGTGCCCGAGGGGGCGGGCGCCTGAGCACCGCGTACGTCGGCAGCCTCACGACGCCCCAGCGGGGCGGCAGCGGCACCGGCCTGACCGTCCACCGCGTGCGCGACGACGACCCGGGCGCGGAGTGGGAACTGCTGCAGACCGTCCCGGAGACGAACCCGTCCTGGTTGGTGCCGTCCGCCGACGGCACCCGCCTGCACGCGGTCCACGCCGACGGCACGAGCGCCACCACCTACGCCGTCGAGGCCGGCACCGGACTGCTGGAGCGGCTGGGCACCGCCGCGTGCGGGGGCCGCAACCCCGCGCACGCGGCCCTCGTGGGCGGGTACCTGCTGACGGCGGAGTACGCCACCGGCACGGTCTCCGCGCTGCCCGTGCGCGCCGACGGGACGCTCGGCGACGCCGAGCACGTCCTGGCGCTGCCCGGCGAGCCGGGGCCGCACCCCGTCGAGCAGGCCTCCTCCCACCCGCACCAGGTGCTGCCGGTGTCCGAGAGCACGGCGTGGGTGTGCGACAAGGGACTGGACCGGCTGTTCCTGCTGCGCGTCGGCGACGGCGGGCTGGAGGTGCGGCAGGTCGTCGAGTCGCTGCCGGGGTCCGGTCCCCGCCACGCCACCGCCCACCCGCGGCTGCCGCGGCTCTACGTGGCCGACGAGCTGTCCAGCTCGGTGACGGTCCTCGACACCTCCGGCGAGGTGCCCGTGCGCGTGCAGGTGCTGCCCACCCTGCCCGCCGGGGCCGACCCGGCCGGGAACACGCCCGCCGCCGTCGTCGTCGCGCGCGGCGGCGGCAGCGTGCACGTCACCAACCGCGGCCACGACAGCGTGGCCTCCTTCGCCGTGGACCCCGCCAGCGGCGACCTGCGGCCCGTGCGGGTCAGCCGCGGCGGTGCGGTCCCGCGGTTCGCCGCGGCCGGTCCGCGCGGGGACACCCTGCTCGTCGCGCACGAGCGCGGTCACGACGTCGTCGAGGTCGACGTCGACGGGGCGGGCCGGCTGGGTGCGGCGCGCGTGCGCGCCCGGACCCCCAGCCCCGTCTGCGTCGTCCTCCTGCCCTGACGCCCGGACGGCCCCGGACAGCGCGACGCGCGCGCCCCCGGCCTGGCCGGGGGTCGCGCGCGTCGGGGCCGGGTCGTGCGGGTCAGTGACCGCGCGGCAGCTCGACGGTCTCGGGACGCTCGTCGTCGCCCTCGACCTCCTTGGCGAGCAGGCCGGAGCCGATCGCCCAGAGAGCGGCACCGACGATGCCGACGAAGACGCCGATGGCCGGCTCGATGGCGTCACCGCGCTCCAGCCCGCCCATCGGGTTCAGGGCGAAGGCGATGCACTGGATCGTGGCGGCCAGGCCGACGGCCATCGACACCAGGGTCAGGCCGCGGTGCTGGCCGCGGCGGGCGCGGCCGCGGGCGTAGAGCATCGCCAGGAGCAGGCCGAGGCCCAGGTAGGCGATGAAGGGGACGAGGGAGTCGGTCTCGTAGCCGACGCGCCCCGCGTCGGAGCCCTCGAAGCGGATCCAGGTCATCAGGGGCGCCACGTTGAAGACGACGATGCCCAGCGCAGCGACGCCCAGGCCGGCGCCGGAGGCGCGGCGGTCGTCCACGGTGGCGCGGCCGGCGGTGCGGTCGGTGGCTGCGGTGCGGCCGGAGGAGCCGGCGGTGGCGTGCTGGTCAGGGGTGCTCATGTGTGCGTTCCTCACGCTCGGTGGTACCCGTCGTGACGACGGGTGGTGCAGTGACGACGGCACGCAGCCGCGCGCAGCGCGGGTGCCGTCGAACCTCGGGTCCAGGAGGTGGCAGCCGGGGCGGACTTCGTCCACGGGGTGGGACGCGTCTCGCGCCGCGGCCTGCTCGGAACGGCCCGTCTGTTCCAGGCCGTGGCTACAGCAGACCACGGGTGGCGGGCTCCCGCGACCTGGAACCCCGGGAGTGGCAGGGTGTCCCCCACCGGCGTCCGCCGGTGGCCCCGGCCGGGTGGGAGGGCACCGTCGTGGACGTCGACGCACGAGTGGGGGTCGCGCACGCCTTCGTCGACCTGGCCGACAGCCTCGCCGCCGGCTACGACGCCTACGACCTCCTCCAGCGGCTCGTCGAGCACTGCGCGCGGCTGCTGGACGTCTCGGCCGTGGGCCTGCTGCTGGCCGACGCGCAGGGCCGGCTGCAGGTGGCCGCCTCCTCCAGCGAGGAGGTCCACCTGCTGGAGCTGTTCCAGCTGCAGACCGGAGGCGGTCCCTGCGTGGAGAGCTGCGCCACCGGCGCGGTGGTGCGGGCCGGCACCGACGAGGAGCAGCGGCGGCGCTGGCCCGCCTTCGCCGGCGCCATGCACGCGCACGGCTTCCACGGGGTGGCGGCGCTGCCCCTGCGGCTGCGGGAGCAGTCGCTGGGGACGCTCGGGCTGTTCACCGAGCGCCCGCACGCCCCCGGCGACGCCGACGTGGCCGTCGCCCAGGGCCTGGCCGACGTCACCTCCATCGCCCTGCTGCAGGCGCGCGCCGTGGGCGACGCGCAGCGGGTCACGCGGCAGCTGCAGACGGCGCTGGACTCGCGGGTCCTCGTGGAGCAGGCCAAGGGCATCGTGGCCACGCAGCGCGGCACGGGTGTGCGGGAGGCGTTCGCGCTGCTGCGGACCCACGCGCGCAACCACCACGTCCCGCTGTCCGCGCTGGCCGGGGACGTCGTCGCCGGGCGTCTCCACGGCCGGGAGTTGCGCACGACGCCGACCCCCGCGGCGCGCCGGGACGGGTCTTGACGCGGGCCGGCGGTCCTCGTGGCGTCCGCTGAGCGCGTGCAGGCCGGGCTGGGTGCCGCGGTCGCGGAGGCGGGGGGCGGTCTGGCGGCCGCCGACCGGCTGTGCGTGGCGTGCGTGGACCTCCTGGAGGTCGACGGCGCGGCCATCTCCCTCGTCCACCGGGGCAGCACCCGCGGCACGTTCGGGTCCAGCGGCCCGCTCAGCCGGCGCCTGGACGCCCTGCAGTTCGTGTACGGGGAAGGCCCGTGCCTGGACGCCGTGGCCCAGCGGCAGCCCGTCCTCGTCGGCGACCTCGCCGCGGAGGAGGACCGCTGGCCCGCCTTCACGGGCGCGGTCCTGGAGGCCGGGGTGCGAGCGGTGTTCGCGCTCCCGGTGGTCCTCGCCAGCGACCACGTCGGCGCGCTGGACATGTTCCGGCACGAGGCCGGCCCCCTGGACGCCGGTGCCCTGCACGGCGCGCTGCTGGCGGCGCACCTCGCGGCGCTGCCCGTCCTCGACCTCGTCGGGGAGCTCGCGGACCGCTCGGCCACGGGCATCGAGGAGCACGCGCAGGTCGACCCCTGGAACGAGCTGGACGGCCTGGAGCGGGTGGAGATCTACCAGGCGACGGGAGTGCTGATCGCCCAGCTCGGCGTCGGTCCCACCGAGGCGCTGGTCCGCCTGCGCGCCCGCGCCTTCACCACCGCGCAGACGGCCAGCGAGGTGGCGTGGGAGCTGCTCGACGGGCGGCTCGCCGCCCGGCCGGACGGGTCGTGGGACGCGCAGGGCGCGCCGGGCACCGGGCCGGGTGGGACGTCGTGAGGGGCGAGGAGCGGGAGGACGCCGTCACCGAGTCGTTCGTGGCGCTGGCCACCAGCCTCGCGCTGGGCGCGGACGTCGTCGACCTCGTCACGCGCCTCACGGCCGACTGCGCCCGCCTGCTGGACGTGGGGTCGGCGGGGTTGCTGCTCGGCGACGAGCGCGGCGCCCTGCACGTCATGGCCGCCTCCTCCCAGCGGGCCCGGGACCTGGAGGTGCTGCAGGTCCAGCGGCGCGAGGGTCCCTGCCGCGACTGCTGGACGAGCGGCCGCCCCGTCCACGTCCCCGACCTGCGCGAGGAGGCCGGGCGCTGGCCGGTCTTCGCGGCGGCGGCCGCCGAGACCGGCGTGGTGTCGGTCCACGCGCTGCCCATGCGGTTGCGCACCTGGACGCTGGGGGCGCTCGGCCTGTTCGGCACCCGCCCCGGCCCCCTGGAACCCGCGGACCTGCGCCTGGGCCAGGCCCTCGCGGACGTGGCCAGCGTCGCGCTCGTGCAGGACGACGCGAAGGCCGACCCGGCGACGGTCACCGTCCACCTGCAGGCCGCGCTCAACGCGCGCGTCCTCGTCGAGCAGGCCAAGGGCGTGGTGGCGCACGCCGCCGGCACGACCGTCGAGGACGCCTCCGCCCGCCTCAGCGCCCACGCCGGGGCGACGGGTGCGCGGCTCAGCGACGTCGCGCGGGAGGTCGTGCACCTGCGGCTGCCCGTCGGCGCCCTGCCCCCGGCGCCGGCGCGCGGGCAGGAGCGGGCCGGCGGCTGAGCCGCGCCCGGGTCCTCGACCACGCGCAGCTCCTGCGCCGTCCCGGTCCCCTCCACGGACACCGTCGTCGCCCGCGCGCGGCGCGGGCCGACGACCGAGCCGACGACGACGGGGGGTCAGCCGCGGAACTGGGCGGCCAGCGGGCAGTTCCGCGCCCGGCGCGCGCCGAGGCCGACGTCGTTGAGGTACCGCAC
The DNA here is from genome assembly GCF_050871905.1 of Kineococcus haloalkalitolerans. Taxonomy (NCBI): domain Bacteria; kingdom Bacillati; phylum Actinomycetota; class Actinomycetes; order Kineosporiales; family Kineosporiaceae; genus Kineococcus; species Kineococcus haloalkalitolerans. The sequence continues at coordinate 51,124 of NZ_JBJLSH010000018.1, read as the reverse complement.
GACCGCGAGGTAGGCGCCCGGGAAGGACGTCTCGGTGTAGGCGATGCCGTGCTCGGCGCAGAAGGCGCGCACGACGGGCTGCACCCGCTTGAGGTTGGGCCGCGGCATGCTCGGGAACAGGTGGTGCTCCACCTGGCGGTTCAGGCCACCCATCGCGAAGTCGACCCACCAGCCGCCGCGGACGTTGCGCGAGGCCAGCACCTGGCGGTGCAGGAAGTCCATGCGCGTCCCGCGCTCCGCGACCGGCATGCCGGTGTGGTTCGGGGCGAACGCGCCGCCGAGGAAGACCCCGAAGCAGGCGAGGGCGACGGCGACGAAGGCCAGGGCCTTACCGGGCGACAGGACGACCAGCAGCAGGCCGGCGAGCAGCACCCAGTGCGCGACGATGAGCGCCAGGTCGGCCCCGCGGCCGCGCGGACCGCGGCGGCGCAGCACGGCGGTCCAGCTGTCGACGTGCAGGTTGAAGCCCTCCAGCAGCAGCAGCGGGAAGAACCAGAAGCCCTGGTGGCGCAGCAGCCAGGTGTGCAGGCGCGACGGCTTGCGCGCCGCGGCCTCGTGGAAGGCGAGCACCTTCGACTCGATGTCGGTGTCGGCACCCACCTGGTTCGGCTTGGCGTGGTGGGCGTCGTGCTTGCCGCGCCACCAGCCGATGCTGAGGCCGGCGACGAGCGAGGCCAGGACGCGGGAGGTCACGTCGTTGGCGCGGTCGGACGCGAAGACCTGCCGGTGCGCGGCGTCGTGGCCGAGGAAGGCGACCTGGGTGGTCACCAGCGCGAGGGCCGGCGCGAGGGTCAGCGCCCACCACGAGTCCCCGACGAGGACCAGGCCCGCGACCACGAGCGCCAGAGCGGTGCCCGTGAGGGCCATCCGCACGGCGTAGTAGGCCCGGCGGCGCTCGAGCAGGCCGCTCGCGCGGACCTGCTGCGAGAGGGCCACGTAGGCGGCGACCGCGCGGCGGGCCGGTCGGGCCGGTGCCGTGGTGGTGGTGCCGCCCGCGGCGGCTGCTGAGGTGGTCACGGGTCCTCCAGGAACGCATCGGTCTGCGACGCGCCACCGGGTCCGGGGCAACACATCTCCGTCAGCCCCACAGGACCACGCGCGGACGGTGCCCGCAAGCGGGGAGGGGATCCGCGGTCCGGGCCGAGCCCGGCCGCCGCGGGTCGTGCGCTCAGGACCGGTCGAAGGGCGAGCGCGCCAGCGGCCACCAGTCCGGGCCGGCGCCGCCCAGCGCGGTCACCAGCGCGGCGACCGCGACGAGACCCAGGACGGCCAGCGCCGCAGCGGTCTCCCGCTCACCGCGCAGCGTCCCGCGCACCGCCGCCCGGGCCCCCCGCTGCAGGGAGCGGCTGCCCGGCCCCCACCAGGCCGTCAGCAGGCCGGCGAGGCCGCCGAGGGCCAGCAGCAGTGGCTGGTCCGGGGCGCTGGCGGAGACGGTGCCGCCGATGAAGGCGACGCTGACGGCCACGAGCAGCGGGACGACCGAGGCCAGCGCCGTCGACAGCGCCGCGCGCAGCACCAGCCACGGCGAGCTCAGCCCCACCGCCCAGGCGTCGCTGGCGCGCGGACCGGCCTCCCAGCGACGGCGGAACAACCGGGCCGCGGCCCGGTCGACCGTGCGGGCGAGCGTGCCGAGCGCGAACGCCGTGATCGCCCCGGCCGTGGGGGCCACGGCGACGACGCCCAGCAGGGCCAGCAGCCCGACGAGGAGGGTCCACGTGCGCTGCGGGCGGGCCGGCTGGCCGTTCGTGCCCAGCGGCGGCCCGGCGGGCCGGGCGGGGACGCCGGGCGGCACGTGCGCGGCCGGCCCGGTCGGCGGGCCGTGCGGGGCGGGGGCGCGGGCGGGGTCCGGCCCCGGCACCCGCGGGATCCAGCCGGGTGGTGCCTGTCGAGCCTGCTGCGCCGGCTGCGGGCGCTGCCCCCACCGGCCCGGCGGGGCCGGTGCCGGGCCCGGGACGGCGCGGGTGGGCCCCGTACCGCGCACGGGCGGCAGCACGGCGGTGTGGTCGGCGGCGTGGTCGGCGGCGTGGTCGGTGGCGTGGTCGGTGGCGTGGCCGGCCGCGTGAGCGGGCGGGACGACCGGGTGCTGCTGCGTCGCCGCCTCCCCCGGGTCCCCGATGATCGAGTGGAAGCGCGAGCGCGGGGGCTCGGGGCGCGCCTCGGGGAACGGCGGCGGCACCGGGGCGGGGTCGACGACCACGGTGGGCGGCCCCGCCGGGCGGGCACCGGCCGCGCTCGCCCCGCCCGCCCCGCTGGTGGCGCCGTCCAGCGCCGCAAGCAGGTCGTCGGGGGCCGGACGGTGGGCCGGGTTGACCGCGAGCGCCGAGCCCACGGCGTCGCGCAGGTGGGCGGGCACCCCGGTCAGGTCCACGTCGGCGCGGCGCACGCGGTCCAGCACCACCTCCATCGGCCCGCGGCCGAAGGGCGGGCGCCCGCTGGCCGCGTACGCGACGGTCGCCGCCCAGCCCCACCAGTCGGTGGCGGGCGAGACGAGACCGCCCGCGACGACCTCCGGGGACAGGTAGCCGGGGGTGCCCATCACCAGGCCGGTGGAGGTCAGGCGCACGTCGTCGGCGACGTGCGCGATGCCGAAGTCGATGACGACGGGCAGGCCGTCCAGCAGCAGGACGTTGCCGGGCTTGAGGTCGCGGTGGACGACGCCGGCGGCGTGGATGGCGCGCAGCGCCTCCGCCAGCCCGTGCCCGAGGTCGCGCAGCGCCGTCCCGCGCAGCGGCCCGCGGGCCTCCACGACGGCGTCCAGCGGCTTGCCGGGCACGTACCGGGTGACCAGGTGCGGGAAGGGGCCGTCGACGTCGGCGGTGAGGACCTCGGCCACGCGCGGGGAGCGGACCCGCTCCAGGGTGGCGACCTCGCGCGCCAGGCGGCGGCGGGCCGAGGGGTCGGCGGCGATGTGCGGGCGCAGCACCTTCAGCGCGACGGCGCGGTGCTCGGCGTCCAGGGCCAGCCACACCACGCCCATGCCGCCCTCGCCCACGACGTGGTCGAGGCGGTAGGCGCCCAGCCGCGAGCCCGGCTCGAGCGGGTGGCCGGCGGCGCGGGCGCCCCAGCCGGCGGTCCCCTCCTGCGGGTGGCCGTCCCCGCCGGGCGCGGCGCCGTCCCGCGGGACCGCGCGCGTGGGCGCGGTGTCCGGCGACCGCGGGTAGGGGGTGACCACGACCACCACGGTACGGCAGCGGGCCGCCGGCGCCCCGGCGCTCGGCGCCCCGGCCCGGCGGTGGGCGCGCGGCCCGCGGCGGCCCTCACGAGGGGTGGGCGGTGGGCACGCCCGGTAGGGTCGCCGGCGAGCTACCCCGAGGAGGACTCCCCGATGGCCGGCGACTACGACCTGGTGGTGGTGGCCAACCGCCTCCCCGTGGACCGCGTGGAGGAACCGGACGGCTCGACGTCCTGGCGGCGCAGCCCCGGCGGCCTGGTGACCGCCCTGGAACCGGTGATGCAGCGCGAGGACGGCGCCTGGGTGGGCTGGGCGGGCACCCCCGGCGACGCCCCGGAGCCCTTCGACGCGGAGGGCGTGCGCTGCGTGCCGATCGGCCTGTCCGAGCAGGAGGTCGAGGACTACTACGAGGGCTTCTCCAACGGCACGCTGTGGCCGCTGTACCACGACGTGATCGTCGCGCCCGGCTACCACCGCAGCTGGTGGGAGGCGTACGTGCGGGTCAACGAGCGGTTCGCGCAGGCGGCCGCCGACCAGGCCTCCGAGGGCGCGACGGTGTGGGTGCAGGACTACCAGCTGCAGCTCGTGCCGCGGATGCTGCGGCGCCTGCGCCCCGACCTGGCGATCGGCTTCTTCAACCACATCCCGTTCCCGCCGTTCGAGATCTTCGCGCAGCTGCCGTGGCGCAAGGCGATCGTGGAGGGCCTGCTGGGCGCCGACCTCGTCGGGTTCCAGCGCGCCGCCGACGCCGGGAACTTCGCCCGCGCCTGCCGGCGCACCAGCAACCTGCCGGCGCGCGCGGGCCGGGTGCGGCTGGACGCCGAGGGCGGCCGGGAGGTGCGGGCGGCGTCCTTCCCCATCTCCATCGACTTCGCCGCCCTCGACGAGCTGGCCCAGCGCGAGGACGTGCGGGCCCGCGCGGCGGAGATCCGCCGCGACCTGGGCAACCCCGAGCACGTGCTGCTGGGCGTGGACCGGCTCGACTACACCAAGGGGATCCTGCACCGGCTCAAGGCGTTCGAGGAGCTGCTGGACGACCGGCGCATCGACGTCGCCGAGGCCTCGCTGGTGCAGGTGGCGACCCCCAGCCGGGAGCGCGTGGAGCAGTACCAGCAGTTGCGCCAGGACGTCGAGGTCACCGTCGGGCGCATCAACGGCACGCACGGCACGATCGCGAACACGGCGGTGCACTACCTGCACCACTCCTACGGCCGCGAGGAGATGGCGGCGCTGTTCCTGGCCGCCGACGTCATGCTCGTCACGGCGCTGCGCGACGGGATGAACCTCGTCGCCAAGGAGTACGTGGCCTCCCGCCACGACGAGCGCGGGGTGCTGGTGCTCTCGGAGTTCACGGGCGCGGCCGACGAGCTCGGGCAGGCGCTCATGGTGAACCCGCACGACATCACCGGGCTCAAGGACACGATCGTCAAGGCGCTGCGGATGTCGCCGCGCGAGGCGGGCCGGCGGATGCGCTCGCTGCGCCGGCGGGTGGCCGACCACGACGTGCAGCGGTGGGCGGCCTCGTTCCTCGACGCGCTGGCCGAGCACGTGCCCGGCGACCGGACGGCCAAGGCCGCGGAGATCGCGCGCAGCGCGGAGGAGGCGACGGAGTGAGCGACGTGAGCGGCGTGAGCGCCCCCGTGGCGGTCCCCGGCCTGGAGGCCTTCGCGGCGCGCGGGCGGGTGCTCGTCGCGCTCGACTTCGACGGCGTGCTCGCCCCGATCGTCGACGACCCGGACGCGGCGCGCGCGACCCCGGAGGCCGCCGAGGCGCTGCGGCGCCTCGTGGACCCCGGCCGCACCGACGTCGCCCTCGTCTCCGGCCGCGACATCGACGACCTGGCCGCGCGCGCGCAGCCGCCCGCCGGGGTGGTGCTCGTGGGCGGGCACGGCACGCAGAGCTCCCTGGAGGGCGGCGCGGCGGCCCTGTCGCCGCAGGAGGCGGCCCTGCTGGAGCGCCTGGTCGACCGGGTCGAGTCGATCGCGGCGACGCACCCGGGGGTGCGGGTGGAGCGCAAGCCGATGTCGGTGGTCCTGCACACCCGCACCGCCGAGCGCCCCGTCGCGCAGGAGGCGGCGGAGGCGGCGCTGGCCGGGCCGGCGGCCCTGCCGGGCGCGCACGCGCTGCGCGGCAAGGAGGTCGTCGAGATCGGCGCGGTGCCGCTGGGCAAGGGCGGCGGGCTGCGGCGGCTGCGCGAGCGCCTGTCCGGCGACGGCGCGCCCGTCGAGGCGGTCTTCTTCGCCGGCGACGACGTCACCGACGAGGACGCCTTCGCGGTGCTGGACCCGGCGGCCGGGGACCTCGGCGTGAAGGTGGGCGAGGGCCAGACGGCCGCCCGCGCGCGGGTGGCCGACCCGCACGCCGTCGCGGCGCTGCTCGCGGCGCTGGCCGACCTGCGCGGCTGACCCCCCGGGGGGCCGGGAGGGCGGTCCGTCAGGCCCGCGCGGCGGCGGCCCGCCGGCGCCGCGCCCAGGACCGCCCGACGGGGTCGGCCCAGCGCGCCAGCAGCGGGCCCAGGACCGCCAGCAGCAGGACGTAGGCGGCGGCCAGGGCGCCCAGCCGCGGGTCCACCCCGCCCGCGGTGGCCAGCCCGGCGATGACGATGGAGAACTCCCCGCGCGGCACCAGCGCCGCGCCCGCCCGCACGCGCCCGGGCACCGCCACCCCGGCGCGCGCCGCGGCGACCCACCCGGTGACGAGCTTGGTGGCGATCCCGACGACCACGAGGGCGACCGCCGGCACCAGCACGGGCGGCAGCGCCGCCGGGTCCGTCGTCAGGCCGAAGGAGACGAAGAAGACGGCCGCGAACAGGTCCCGCAGCGGTTCCAGGGAGCGGCGGGCGTCCTCGTCGAGGTCGTCGGACAGGCTGATGCCCAGCAGGAACGCCCCCACGGCCGCCGAGACGTGCAGCGCCTCGGCGACCCCGGCGACGAGCAGGGCCAGGCCGAGGACCCGCAGCAGCGTCACCTCGCTGGACCCGCCGGAGACGAACCGCGACACGGTCGAGCCCCAGCGCAGCGCGACGACGAACGCGGCGACCAGGCACGCCAGGGCGACGAGGACCGAGCGGGTGGCCTGCCAGGCGCTGGAGGCGGCCAGGACGGCCGTCAGCACCGGCAGGTAGACGGCCATCTGCAGGTCCTCCAGCACGAGGACCCCCAGCACGCTCGGGGTCTCCCGGTTCCCCAGCCGGCCGAGGTCGGACAGGACCTTGGCGACGATCCCCGAGGAGCTGATGGCGGTGACGCCGAACATGGCCAGCGCGCCGACGGGGCCGAAGCCGAGCAGCAGGGCGAACGCCGCGCCGGGCAGGCCGTTGAGCAGGAGGTCCAGCAGGCCGACGGGCGCCTGCCGGCGCAGGTTCCCCAGCAGGTCGCCGGCGGTGTACTCCAGCCCCAGCAGCAGCAGGAGCATGACGACGCCGACCTCCGCGGCCGCGTCCAGGAACTCCTCGGGCGCCTCCAGCGGGAAGATCCCGCCGACGCCGAACGCCAGGCCGGCCAGCAGGTACAGCGGCACGGGCGAGACGCCCACCCGCCCGGCGACCCGCCCCAGGAGCCCGAGCCCGAGGATCACCGCCCCGAGCTCGACGAGCAGCGCCGCCGTGTGCACGCCCGGCTCAGCCGTGCGCGAGCAGCTCGGCCGTGGCCCGCACGCCCTCGGCGGTGCCCACGACGACGACCTTGTCCCCCACCTCGAACACGTGCGAGGGCCGCGGGGAGGGCACGACCTCCCCGGCGCGCACGACGGCCACCACGGAGGCGCCCGTGCGGGTGCGCACGGCGGCGTCGCCCAGCGACCGGCCCGCGTAGGGCGAGCCCGCCTCGATGTAGACCCCCTCGGTGGCCAGGCCCTCGACCTGCTCGCGCAGGCGCGCCAGCCGCTCCACGACGCGCGGCTGCCCCAGCAGCTCGGCCAGCACCTCGGCCTCGTCGGCCTCCAGGTCGATCACCGCCTGGCAGGCGTCCGGGTCGTCCTCGCTGTACAGCAGCAGCTCGCGCTCGCCGCCGCGCTGGGACACCACACCCACGCGGCGCCCCCGCGAGGTCGTGAAGTCGTGGCGCAGGCCGACGCCCGGCAGCTTGGTCTCCTCCAGGTCCACGGGACCAGTCTGGCCCCGCGACCGGGTGCGCGCGGCGCCGCCCGCCGCTCGTGTGGACTGGGTCACAACCCTGGACGCAAGCGCTTTCCTGGTGCACCATCGCTGCACCGCGACGCCGCGACCGCACGGCGAGGGCGCCGCGGGGTCGGAGTCGCGGGCGACTCCCGGGCCGTCGGCCCGAGGCGCTCCCGTCCCGGCACAACCGAAGAGCGCCCGGGAGCAGCACGCGACCGGGTCCATCCACGACGGATCGTCCGGCACGTACCTGCCGGTGGAGAGGACGCACACGACATGGCTACGGTCACGTTCGACAAGGCCACGCGCATCTACCCGGGCGGCGAGAAGCCGGCCGTCGACGCCCTGGACCTGCACATCGAGGACGGCGAGTTCCTCGTGCTGGTCGGGCCCTCCGGCTGCGGCAAGTCCACCTCCCTGCGCATGCTCGCGGGTCTCGAGGACGTCAACGGCGGGCGCATCCTCATCGGTGACCGCGACGTCACGACGGTCCCGCCGAAGGACCGCGACATCGCGATGGTCTTCCAGAACTACGCGCTGTACCCGCACATGACGGTCGCCGACAACATGGGCTTCGCCCTGAAGATCGCCGGCACCCCCAAGGACGAGATCAAGCGCCGCGTGCAGGAGGCGGCCAAGATCCTCGACCTCGAGCAGTACCTGACCCGCAAGCCGAAGGCCCTCTCCGGCGGCCAGCGCCAGCGCGTCGCCATGGGCCGCGCCATCGTCCGGCAGCCGCAGGTCTTCCTCATGGACGAGCCGCTGTCGAACCTCGACGCCAAGCTGCGCGTGCAGACCCGCACCCAGATCGCGTCCCTGCAGCGCCGCCTGGGCGTCACCACCGTCTACGTCACCCACGACCAGGTCGAGGCCATGACGATGGGCGACCGCGTGGCGGTCCTCAAGGACGGTCTGCTGCAGCAGGTCGACACCCCGCGCCGCATGTACGACCACCCGAACAACGTGTTCGTCGCCGGTTTCATCGGCTCCCCCGCCATGAACCTGCTGACCCTGGACACCGTCGACGGCGGCGTGCAGTTCGGCGACAACGTCCACCCGGTCGAGCGCTCCGCCCTCGCCGCCTCCGGCGAGAAGATGACGCTGGGCGTGCGCCCGGAGGACCTGGAGCTGTCGCCCACGGGCCTGCCGGTGCAGGTCGACGTCGTCGAGGAGCTCGGCGCCGACGCCTACATCTACGGCACGCTGGCCCAGGCCGGCCGCGACGCGCACCAGATCATCGCGCGCGTCGACGGCCGCCGTCCCCCGGAGAAGGGCTCGACGGTGCACTTCACGGCCAAGCAGGGCCACGTGCACCTGTTCGACCACAACACCGGCCAGCGCATCGAGGCGACCGCCTGACGCGCTCGCTCCCACGCGGCAGGGCCGTCACCCCGCGGGGTGGCGGCCCTGCCGCGCGCTGGACCCCCGATCCGCCGCCCCGCCTGGGAGGATGAGCGCGTGAGCACGCCGACCACGACCCCCGGCACGACCGCGCCCGGCACCGCAGCGTCCCGGACGGCGGCCGCGCAGTCCCTGCAGATCACCGCGGCCCGCCCCTACCCCGAGCTGCTGGACCTGCCGTGGGAGGTGCCGCTGGAGGAGTGGCCCGAGAAGCACCTCGCGGCCCTGCCGCGCGGCATCAGCCGGCACGTCGTGCGCTTCGTGAAGATCGGCAACCGGGTCATCGCCGTCAAGGAGACCAACGCGGAGATCGCCCACCGCGAGTACCGCATGCTGCGCCTGCTCAACCGGCTCGAGGTGCCCTCGGTCTCCCCCGTCGCCGTCATCACCGGCCGCGCCGACCGCGACGGCGAGCCCCTGAACTCGGTGCTCATCACCCGGCACCTGCAGTACTCCCTGCCCTACCGGGCCCTCTACAGCCAGACGCTGCGCCCCGACACCGCCAAGCGCGCCGTCGATGCCCTCGCCGTGCTGCTCGTGCGCCTGCACCTGACCGGTTTCTACTGGGGCGACGTGTCGCTGTCGAACACGCTGTTCCGCCGCGACGCCGGCGCCTTCGCCGCCTACCTCGTGGACGCCGAGACCGGGGAGCTGTACGACGAGCTGTCCACCGGCCAGCGCGAGTACGACCTCGACGTGGCGCGCACCAACATCGCCGGCGAGCTCATGGACGTCGTCGCCAGCGGCGCGCTGGAGGTCGACATGGACGACGTCATCGCCATCTCCGACCGCATCATCTCCCGCTACCGCGCCCTGTGGTCGGAGCTGACCGAGCCGGAGTCCTTCGAGCGCGGGGAGCGCTGGCGCGTCGAGGCGCGCATCCGGCGCCTGAACGACCTCGGCTTCGACGTCGGCGAGCTGGCCATCACCACCGACATCGACGGCACCTCCGTGCGCATCGAGCCCAAGGTCGTCGACGCCGGCCACCACTCCCGCCGCCTGCTGCGCCTGACCGGCCTGGACGCGGAGGAGAACCAGGCCCGCCGCCTGCTCAACGACCTCGACTCCTACATGGCCGCCGCCGACCGGCAGAACGAGGACGAGGAGATCGTCGCCCACGACTGGATGGCCGAGGTCTTCGAGCCCGTGCAGCGGGCCGTGCCCCGCGAGCTGCGCGGCAAGCTGGAGGGCCCCGAGCTGTTCCACGAGGTGCTGGAGCACCGCTGGTACCTGTCCGAGCGCGCCGGGCGCGACGTCGGCCTCGACGAGGCCGTGCACTCCTACGTCGAGGCCGTCCTGCCGGGCAAGCCCGACGAGCGCGCCGTGCTCGGCGTCGACACCCAGGCCATCCGCGTCGTCGCGGACGACTGACCCGCTCCCGAGGAGAACCCTTGACCGACCAGACCAAGCCCCGCGTCGCGCTGACCGGCGCCGCGGGCAAGCTGGGCAGCGTCGTGCTGCGCGACCTGCTCGACCACGGGTGGTCGGTGCTCGCGCTCGACCAGGTCCGGCCCGGCACGCTGCGGCCCGGCGACGACGCGCAGTTCGCGCGCGTCGACCTCACCGACCACGGGCAGGTGGTCGAGGCGATCGCCGGGCGCACCGACGAGCGGCCCGGCCCGTTCGACGGCGTCGTGCACCTGGCGGCGATCCCCGCCCCCGGGCTGACGAGCAACTCCGCGACGTTCCGCAACAACTCCGCCGCCACCTGGAACGTCTTCGACGCCGCCCGCGCCGCGGGGGTGCGGAACGTGGTGTGGGCCTCCAGCGAGACGCTGCTCGGCCTGCCCTTCGACAGCGCTCCCCCGCCGTACGCGCCGCTGGACGAGGAGTACCGGGTCCGCCCGGAGTCCACGTACTCCCTCGTCAAGGCGCTCGAGGAGGAGATGGCCCACCACTTCTGCCGGTGGCAGCCGGAGCTGACGATGACGGGTCTGCGCTTCTCCAACGTCATGCACGTGGAGGACTACGCGGCCTTCCCCTCCTTCGACGCCGACCCGCACCTGCGCAAGTGGAACCTGTGGGGCTACATCGACGCCCGCGACGGCGCGCAGGCCGTGCGGCGCTCGCTGCAGCGCACCGGCCCCGGCGCGGAGGTGTTCGTCATCGCCAACGCCGACACCGTCATGAGCCGCTCCTCGGCGGAGCTGATGGCGCAGGTGTACCCGGACGTCGAGGTGCGCCGCGAGCTCGGCGAGCACGAGACCCTGCTGAGCATCGACAAGGCCCGCCGGCTGCTCGGCTACGAGCCGCAGCACAGCTGGCGCGACCACGTCTGAGGACGGCGCCCACCGCGACGGGGCCCCCACCGCTCAGGCGGAGGGGGCCCCGTCCCCGTCCCGCCCCTCGTCCACACCGTCCGAGCCGTCCATCTCGCGGGCCATCGCCGTCGCCGCGAACCGGCAGCACGGGTCCAGGACCTCCAGCAGGCGGCGCGCCGCCCGGTCCAGCTGCTCGATGTCGACGTCCTCCAGCGGGTCGAACACCAGCTCCCGCACGCGCTCCACGTGCCCGGGGGCCGTGGCGACGACCTTGTCCCAGCCGGCGTCGGTGAGCACGGCGACCTGCCCGCGACCGTCCTCGCGGCTGCGCTCGCGGCGCACGTAGCCGTCGCGCTCCAGGCGCGCCACGACGTGCGACATCCGCGAGGGGCTGGCGTTGGAGCGGGCGCCCAGCTCGCTCATCCGCAGCCGCCGGTCCGGCTCCTCCGACAGCATCGCCAGCGTCAGGTACGCCGTCATCGTCAGGTCCGCGTCGCGCTGCAGCTGCGCGTCCAGCGCCGCCGGCAGCAGCTCGATGAGCGCGCTGACGCGCAGCCACACCCGCCGCTCCTCCGCGGACAGCCAGCGGGGCTCACCCACCCCGCACCCCCTCGTCGATCGGAACCGCCCGGACCTGCCTGGACCTGCCTGGACCCGCGCCTCAGCGGTGCCGGGACACCTCGTACAGCGCGATGCCCGCGGCCACCCCGGCGTTCAGCGACTCCACGGCGGCCGCCATCGGGATGCTCACCACCTGGTCGCACGTCTCGCGCACCAGCCGCGACAGGCCCGCGCCCTCGGCGCCGACCACGACCACCAGCGGGCCGTCCGCCAGCCGCAGCTCCGGCAGCTCCACGTCGCCGTCGGCGTCCAGGCCGACGACGAACAGGCCGGCCTGCTGGTACTCCTGCAGCGTGCGGGTGAGGTTCGTCGCGCGCGCCACCGGCACGCGGGCCGCCGCGCCCGCCGACGTCTTCCACGCCGAGGCCGTCATGCCCGCCGCGCGGCGCTCGGGCACCACGACGCCGTGCGCGCCGAACGCGGCCGCCGAGCGCACCACCGCGCCCAGGTTGCGCGGGTCGGTCACCCCGTCCAGGGCCACCACCAGCGGCGGCACCCCCCAGCCGGTGGCCCGCTCCAGCAGGTCGTGCGGGTGCGCGTACTTGTACGGCGGCACGGTCGCCGCCAGTCCCTGGTGCACGGCGCCGTCGGTGAAGCGGTCCAGGTCGGCGCGCGAGGCCTCCAGCAGCGGGATGCCGCGGTCGCCGGCCGCCGACAGCACCTCCTTGACGCGCTCGTCCGAGTCGATCCGGCTGGCCACGTAGACCGCCGTGATCGGCAGGCCGGCGCGCAGCGCCTCCACGAGGGAGTTGCGCCCGGCGATCCACTCGGTGTCGCCCTGGGAGGAGCGGGTCCGCCGGACCGGCGCGGTGCCCGCGGGGCGGTTCGTCGTCGCCGCCCGGTGCGCGGCGCGCGCGGCCCGCGCGGCGGCCGGGTGGCCGGTGCGCTCCGTCGCCTTCGGCGTGGGGCCCCGGCCCTCCAGCGAGCGCCGGTTCTTGCCGCCCGTGCCGCTCGTGGGGCCCTTCTTGCCCTTGCTCACCGCACCGCGGCGCTTCGAGTTGCCTGCCACTGCTACTGCCCACCCTCCAGCGACCACCGCGCACCGGTGGGCGTGTCCTCGACGACGATCCCCGCCGCCTCCAGGCCGTCGCGCACGGCGTCGGCCGTCGCGAAGTCGCGCGCCGCGCGGGCGGCCGCGCGCTCGTCCAACCGGGCGCCGACGAGCGCGTCCAGCGCGCGGCGCTCGGCGCCCGAGCCGCTCTCCTGCGACGCCCACGGCTCGGCGAGCGGGTCCAGGCCCAGCACCGCCAGCCCCGCCCGCACCTGCCCCAGGGCCCGCGCCAGCTCCGCGTCCGGCGCCCCGGCGGCCAGCGCCTGGTTGCCGCGGCGGGCCGCCTCGTGCAGGGAGGCGACCGCCGCGGGCGTGCCCAGGTCGTCGTCCATCGCCTCCGCGAAGCCCGGTGCCCACCCGGCCGGTTCCACCGCGGCGGCCCCCAGCCGCTCGGCGGCGCGGCGCACGAACCCCTCCAGCCGCGCGTAGGCGGCCTCGGCCTCGGCCAGCGAGGAGCCGGAGAACTCCAGCGCCGTGCGGTAGTGCGCCGCGACGAGGTAGTAGCGCAGCACGACCGCCCGGTGCGAGCGCAGCAGGTGCGGGATCCCCAGGACGTTGCCCAGGGACTTGCTCATCTTCTCGCCGGCCATCGTCACGAAGTGGTTGTGCAGCCAGTACCGGGCGAACCCGTCGCCGGCCGCGCGCGACTGCGCCTGCTCGTTCTCGTGGTGGGGGAAGCGCAGGTCCAGCCCGCCGCCGTGCACGTCGAACTCGGGGCCCAGGTAGCGCCCGGCCATCGCCGAGCACTCCACGTGCCAGCCGGGGCGGCCGCGCCCCCACGGGGTGTCCCACGAGGCGCTGGCCGGCTCGTCGGCCTTCGCGCCCTTCCACAGGGCGAAGTCGCGCGGGTCGCGCTTGCCGCGCGGGTCGGCGTCCGCCGCCGGCGCGAGGTCCTCCAGCCGCTGCCGGGTCAGGCTGCCGTACTCCGGCCAGGACCGGACGTCGAAGTAGACGTCGCCGGAGCCGTCCGGCGCGGGGTAGGCGTGGCCGCGCTCGACGAGCCGGGCGATCAGCTCGACCATCTCGGGCACGTGGCCGGTCGCGCGCGGCTCGACCGTCGGCGGCAGCACGCCCAGCGCGTCGTAGGCGGCGCTGAACTCCCGCTCGTAGCGGTAGGCGTGCGCCCACCACTCCACGCCCGCGTCGGCGGCCCTCGCGAGGATCTTGTCGTCGACGTCGGTGACGTTGCGCACCAGCGTGACGTCCAGCCCACCGGCGGTCAGCCAGCGGCGCAGCACGTCGAAGACGACCTGCGCGCGCGCGTGGCCCAGGTGGGGGGACCCCTGCGGCGTGGCCCCGCACACGTACACGCCCGCCCGTCCGGGCACGCGGGGCACGAACTCGCGCACCGCGCCGGTGGCGCTGTCGTACAGGTGGAGGGTCACCGGCTCAGGCTACCGGCGGCTCCCGCGCCCACCCGCCGCGCCACCTGCCGCGCCACCGCCCGCGGCACGGCTCCGGGCGGCGCGGCGCCGGGCCCGGCGACTAGGGTCCGGGCATGGCCTGGACCGTCCCCGGAGTGATCTCGCGCGCCCAGGGCGCGCCCGTCGAGACCGTCGACGTCGTCGTGCCCGACCCGGGGGCCGGCGAGGTCGTCGTCGACGTCGCCGCGTGCGGCGTCTGCCACACCGACCTGCACTACCGCGAGGGCGGCATCAGCGACGACTACCCGTTCCTGCTCGGCCACGAGGCCGCCGGCACCGTGGCCGCCGTCGGCGAGGGCGTGACCACCGTCGCCGTCGGCGACCCCGTCGTCCTCAACTGGCGCGCCGTGTGCGGGCAGTGCCGCGCCTGCAAGCGCGGACGGCCGCAGTACTGCTTCGCCACCCACAACGCCTCCCAGCCGATGACGCTGACCGACGGCACGCCGCTGTCGCCCGCGCTGGGCATCGGCGCGTTCCAGCCCAAGACGCTCGTCGCCGCCGGGCAGGCGACGAAGATCGACACGTCCGTGCTCGGGGACAGCTGGGACCCGGCCGTGGCCGGGCTGCTGGGCTGCGGCGTCATGGCCGGCATCGGCGCCGCCGTGAACACCGCCCCCGTGCAGCGCGGCGACACGGTCGCCGTCATCGGCTGCGGCGGGGTCGGCTGCGCCGCCGTCGCCGGCGCCGTCCTGGCCGGCGCCCGCCGCGTCGTCGCCGTCGACCTGGACGACCGCAAGCTGGCGTGGGCGCGGCAGCTGGGCGCCACCCACACCGTGAACTCCCGCGGGCTGGACGAGGACGGCGTCGTGGCCGCGGTGCGGGAGCTGACCGACGGCTTCGGCGCGGACGTCGTCATCGACGCCGTCGGGCGCCCGGAGACCTGGCGGCAGGCCTTCTACGCCCGCGACCTGGCCGGCACCGTCGTCCTCGTCGGCGTCCCGACGCCGCAGATGCAGCTGCAGGTGCCGCTGCTGGACGTCTTCGGCCGCGGCGGGGCGCTGAAGAGCTCCTGGTACGGCGACTGCCTGCCCGAGCGCGACTTCCCCGCGCTGCTGGAGCTGCACGCCGCCGGCCGCCTGCCCCTGGACGCCTTCGTCACCGAGCGCATCGGCCAGGGCGACGTCGAGGAGGCGTTCGCGACCATGGGCCGCGGCGAGGTGCTGCGCTCGGTGGTCGTGCTGTGAGCGCCCGCGTCGACCACCTGGTCACCTCCGGCACCTTCAGCCTCGACGGGCAGACGTTCGACGTCGACAACAACGTGTGGGTCGTCGGCGACGACCGGGAGTGCGTCGTCCTGGACGCCCCGCACGACGTGGACGCCATCGCCGCCGTCGTCGGCGACCGGCGCCTGCTGGCGGTGCTGGCCACCCACGCCCACGACGACCACGTGCGGCGCGCCCCCGAGCTGGCGCAGCGCTCCTCGACGCCGGACCACCGGGTGCCCGTGCTGCTGCACCCGGCCGACCGCGAGGTGTGGCAGCTGACCCACCCGGACGGCGTGGCGACGACCGACCTGTCGCACGGCGAGGTCGTCACCGTCGCCGGCACGGACCTGCACGTCCTGCACACCCCGGGCCACACGCCCGGCTCGGTGTGCGTGTACGCGCCGCAGCTGGGGACGGTCTTCACCGGCGACACCCTCTTCGCCGGCGGGCCCGGCGCCACGGGGCGCTCCTTCTCCGACTTCGGGACGATCATCGCCTCGATCCGCGACGTGCTGCTCGTCCTGCCGCCGGAGACCCGCGTGCTCACCGGCCACGGCGAGAGCACCACGATCGGCGACGAGGCCCCGCACCTGCAGGAGTGGGTGGACCGCGGGCACTGACCGGGCCCGGGCGGTGGCGCTGAGCCCCCGGCGGGTGGCGGGGGTGGGTGGAGCGCCCGGGGTCCTGGATAGCCGACACGGATCGTTGCTGACAGCATCCCCGCGTGAGCGACCAGCCGGACCCACCCGTGAGCGAGCAACCCGAGGGCGTCCGTTCCCCCGAACCACCACCCCGCGGCCGTCTGCGCCGCCGACCGTTCAGCGAGCAGCAGGCCCGCCTGGGCCGGATCCGCGCCGCGAAGCAGCGCGAGGTCCACGAGGAGGGCACCGAGCGGCCGCACCAGCCCCCGGAGCAGCCGCTGCCCCAGCACGTCAACGCCGGGGCCGTCCTCGGCCGGGGCATCACGGAGGCCTCCCGCTGGGCGCTGCGGCTGCTGATCCTCGGCGTGGCCGTCGCCGCGCTGATCTGGCTGCTGGCCCGCGGGTGGTCGCTGCTGCTGCCGCTGGTGCTCGCCCTGCTGCTGTCCGCCGTGCTGTGGCCCGTGGCCCACGTGCTGCGGGCGGTCATGCCGCGGGCGCTGGCCGCCCTCGTCGCCCTGCTGGCGCTGCTGGTCGCGGTCGGCGGGCTGTTCGCCGCGCTCATCCCGAACATCGCCGGGCAGACGGAGGAGATCGCCGACTCGGCCATCGCCGGTCTGGACAGCCTGCAGGGGTTCATCACCGGCCCGCCGCTGAACCTGGCCAACGACGAGATCGGGAACCTCGTCGACCAGGGCATCACCGAGCTGCAGAACAACGCCCAGAACATCGCGCTGACCGTCGTGGGCGGCGTCAGCACCGTCGGGGCCAGCATCGGCTCCGGGATCATCACCGCCGTCCTGGCGCTGGTGCTGACGTTCTTCCTGCTCTCCGGCGGCGACAAGATGCTGCCGTGGTCGCGCCGCTGGCTCGACGCCGGCACGCACAAGCACGCCGAGCAGCTCGGCGGGCGCCTGTGGCAGACCCTGCGCGGCTACATCATGTCCCAGGCGGCCGTCGCCCTCGTCGACGCCGTCTTCATCGGCCTCGGCCTGCTCATCGTCGGCGTGCCGCTGTGGCTGCCGCTGGCCGTGCTGATCTTCTTCGCCGGGTTCATCCCGATCGTCGGGGCGATCGTCACCGGGATCCTCGCGGTGCTCATCGCGCTCGTGACGCTCGGCTGGGTCCAGGCGCTGATCGTGCTCGGCATCGTCCTGCTGGTGCAGCAGCTGGAGAGCAACGTCCTGCAGCCGTTCCTCGTCGGCAGGACGCTCGCGCTGCACCCGGTCGTCGTCCTCAGCTCCGTCACGATCGGCGGCACGCTCTTCGGGATCGTCGGGGCCTTCCTGGCCGTCCCGGTCATCGCCATGATCACCGTGACGCTGCGCTACCTGCGCAGCCAGCTGGTCCCCGACCCGGACGAGACCGACCAGGCCGGTACCGCCGGCGGCGGCGAGGCGCCGGGGGCGGTCGCGACCGCGACCACCCCGGAGCAGGCCGAGGCGGCCACCGCGCCGCAGCGCGAGGAGGGGCGGCCGGTGGGGGCGGCGCCCCGCCCGGCCCCCGAGGCCTGACGGCCCGCGGCCGAGGGCGGCGCCGTGCTCGCGGGGCGTCCTCAGCCGCGCGCGACGACCAGAGCCGTGGCGAGGGCGGCGACGCCCTCGCCACGGCCGGTCAGCCCCAGCCCGTCCGTCGTGGTGCCCGCGACGGCGACGGGCGCCCCGCAGGCGGCGGACAGCGCGGCCTCGGCCTCGGCCCGCCGCGCACCAATCCTCGGCCGGTTGCCGACGACCTGCACCGACACGTTGCCGATCTCGTAGCCGGCCCCCCGCACCAGCCGCGCGGCCTCGGCGAGCAGCCGGGCACCGGAGGCGCCGGCGAACTCCGGGCGGGCCGTGCCGAAGTGGGCGCCCAGGTCCCCCAGCCCGGCGGCGGCGAACAGCGCGTCGCAGCAGGCGTGCGCGGCCACGTCGCCGTCGGAGTGCCCGGCGGGGCCGACGGGCTCGTCCGGCCACAGCAGCCCCGCGATCCAGCACGGGCGCCCCGGCACGAGCGGGTGCACGTCCAGGCCGGTGCCCACGCGGGGCAGGGCGCTCACCGCGCCGCCCGGGCGGGCACGGCCCCGCGGGCCAGGACGGCCTCGGCCAGGACGAGGTCCAGCGGGCGGGTCACCTTGAAGGCGAGGTCGTCGCCGGGGACGGTGCGCACCGGGTGGCCCAGCGCCTCGAGCATCCCCGCGTCGTCGGTGGCCGGCGCGGCCCCGGCGGCGGCCTCGTGGGCGCGCAGCAGCGGCCCGGGCGCGAAGCCCTGCGGCGTCTGCACGGCGGCCAGCTCGCGGCGGTCGACGGTCTCCACGACCACGTCGCCGGCGACCCGCTTGACGGTGTCGCTGACCGGCAGGACCGGCACGACGGCCACGGCTCCGGCACGCACGGCGGCGACCACAGCGGTGAAGACCCCGGGGGGCGTCAGGCAGCGGGCGGCGTCGTGCACGAGCACGACGTCCACGTCGGCGGGCAGCGCGGCCAGCCCGGCGCGCACCGAGTCCTGGCGCTCGCGGCCGCCCTCGACGACCCGCAGGTCGGGCAGGTCCAGACCGGCTAGCGCCGAGCGGACCACGTCGCAGCCGTCGGGCGGGGCGACGACGACGACCACGTCCACGACCCCGGAGGCGCGGGCGCGCTCCAGGGCGTGGACGAGCAGCGGGCGGCCGGCCAGGTCGACGAGCGCCTTGGGCAGGCCCAGACCGAGACGGTCGCCCCGGCCGGCGGCCGGGACGACCAGTGCGGACCTCAGGAGGCGAGGACCTCGTCGAGCAGGGACTCGGCCTTGTCCTCGTTGGTGTTCTCCGCCAGGGCCAGCTCGGAGACGAGGATCTGGCGGGCCTTCGCCAGCATGCGCTTCTCGCCGGCGGACAGGCCGCGGTCCTGGTCGCGGCGCCACAGGTCGCGCACGACCTCGGCGACCTTGACGACGTCGCCCGAGGCGAGCTTCTCCAGGTTGGCCTTGTAGCGGCGCGACCAGTTGGTCGGCTCCTCCGCGTACGGGGTGCGCAGCACCGAGAAGACCTTGTCGAGGCCCTCGCGCCCGACGACGTCGCGGACACCCACGAGGTCGACGTTCTCGGCGGGCACCTCGATCGTCAGGTCGCCCTGAGCGACCTTGAGGACCAGGTAGAGCTTGTCCTCGCCCTTGATGGTCCGGGTCTTGATCTCCTCGATCAGTGCGGCCCCGTGGTGGGGGTAGACGACCGTTTCGCCGACCGTGAAAGCCATAGAAGCAACCCCTTTCCCTGTCCCCAGGCTACCACGCCCCACCGGGCCCCGGCAGCCTCGCGCTCGGCGTTTGCGCAGGTCAGAGGCTTGCGAGGGGCCGTCCCGGGCCTTGACAGGCGTCCCCCGGCGTGCTTTCGCGCGCGTTGCACGGGGCGGCGGGTGCGCGGCGCCGCCCCGCCGCGCGCGCCACCCGTCGCGCCGGGCCGGGCGGTGGGCGTGCCGCGGGCGGTGCGGCGGGGCCCTCCCGGCGGGCGCCCGCTACCCTGTGCCACGTGAAGCACCGCCTGCACCGGCCCGCCTCCGCCGCCGCCCTCGCCGCAGCCGTCCTCGGCCTGTCGGGCTGCGCGATCTTCTCCCCGCCGACGGTGCTGCGGCCCTACAACCCCGGCGACGGGGTGCGCACGACGGTCGGCGACGTCGAGGTGCGCAACGCCCTGGTCGTGGCCGCCGACATCGACCGCCCCGGTGTCGTGTCGGTCCTCCTGGTCAACGTCGCCGACGAGGAGAACACCGTGACGGTGTCGGCCTCGGGCGCCAGCGGCACCTTCACCGTGGCCCCGGGCCAGAACCTCCAGCTCGGCGCACCGAGCGCCCCGGACGACGCCGACGACGAGGGGCTGGACACGGGCGCCGCGCCCGTCGGCTCCGGCCAGCTCCCGCCGCCGGAGCCCGCGTCCCTGGTGCTCCCGCAGGTGTCGCAGTTCCCCGGGGAGACGATCCCGGTCTCCTTCACCGTGGGGTCGGAGACCCTCGAGGTGGACGCGCCCATCGTCCTGCCCTGCTTCGAGTACGCCACCATCACGCCCACCGCGGACCCGGCGGACCCGAGCGCCACCACCGCCGAGGACGTCGAGTGCGGCCCGGCCCTGGGCGAGGAGGGCCTGCTCACCGACGAGGACATCGCCGAGGAGGAGGCCGACGGCTGAGCCGTCCCGCGCACGACGAGGGCCCGCGAGCCGACCGGCTCGCGGGCCCTCGCGCGTCGGGGGCGCTCCTCCCCCTCAGGCCTCGAACTTGTAGCCCAGCCCGCGCACCGTCACCAGGTAGCGCGGGTTCGACGGGTCCGGCTCGATCTTGGCGCGCAGCCGCTTGACGTGGACGTCGAGGGTCTTGGTGTCGCCCACGTAGTCCGAGCCCCACACGCGGTCGATCAGCTGCACGCGCGTCAGCACCCGGCCGGCGTTGCGCAGCAGCAGCTCCAGCAGCTCGAACTCCTTCAGCGGCAGCGGCACCTGCTCGCCGTGGACCGTCACCACGTGCCGGTCCACGTCCATCCGCACCGGGCCCGCCTCGACCGTGGTCTGCACCAGGTCCTCCGGCTCCGCGCCGCGGCGCAGCACCGCCCGCACGCGGGCCAGCAGCTCGCGCGAGGAGTACGGCTTGGTGACGTAGTCGTCCGCGCCGATCTCCAGGCCGACCACCTTGTCGATCTCCGAGTCCTTCGCGGTCAGCATGATCACCGGCACGCTGGAACGGGTCCGCAGCTGCCGGCACACCTCCGTGCCGGGCAGACCGGGCAGCATGAGGTCCAGGAGCACGAGGTCGGCGCCGGCCTTGTCGAACTCGTCCAGGGCGGCGGGACCGGTGTCGGTCACGGCCACGTCGTACCCCTCTCGCCGCAGCAGGTAGGACAAGGGGTCGGAGAAGGACTCCTCGTCCTCCACCACCAGGATCCGCGTCACGGACGTGCCTCCAGGGAAGGGTTCTCCGACGGGTCCGCCGGAGCGCGGGAGCCGCCGCGGGCGGAGACCCGCAGCGGTTCGTCGAGGGGGCGCGGGGCACCGGCGCCCGCGGTGCCGGGAGCCCCCGGCACCTGGCGCCCCGTCGCGTCGGGCAGGCGCAGGGTGAAGGTCGACCCCTCCCCCTCCACGCTCCACACCCGCACGTCACCGCCGTGGTTTCCGGCGACGTGCTTGACGATGGACAGGCCCAGCCCCGTGCCGCCGGTCAGGCGGGAGCGGGCCGGGTCGACGCGGTAGAAGCGCTCGAAGATGCGCTCGAGGTCGGCGGGGCTGATGCCGACGCCGCGGTCGGAGACCGCGACGTCGACCGTGCGGGCGCCCGTCTCGGCGTCCACCGTGCGCCGCACCTCCACCACGACCTTGCTGCGCTCCGGGGAGTAGGCCAGGGCGTTGTGCACGAGGTTGCGCACGGCGGTGATGACGAGCTCGCGGTCGCCCACGACCTGCGCGCCGCGCTCGCCCGCCACCACGACCACCGACTCGCGCTGCTGGCAGACGCTGCCGGTGCGGTCCACGGCCTCGGCGACCAGGGCGTCCACGTCCAGCAGCGCCGGCTCCACGATGCGTGTGCTGGCCTGCAGGCGCGACAGGTCGATGATCTCCTGCACCAGCTGGGTCAGGCGGATCGACTCCCGGCGCATCCGCTGGGAGAAGTGCCGCACCGCGTCCGGGTCGTCGGCCGCGTCCTCGACGGCCTCCGACAGCAGCGACAGGGCGCCCACGGGCGTCTTCAGCTCGTGGCTGACGTTCGCGACGAAGTCGCGGCGCACCGCCTCCACGCGACGGGCCTCGGTGCGGTCCTCCAGCAGCAGCAGCACGTGGTGCCCGCCCAGCGGGGACACCCGGGCCAGGACCACCGCCGAGGGCCGGCCCAGGCCGCCCGCCAGCTCCACCTCGGCCTCTCGGACCAGTCCGTCGCGCCGGCAGCGGCGCACCATGTCCCGCAGGTCGGGGCTGGCCAGGTCGCGGCCGGTGACCACGCCCGCCGAGTAGGCCGCGGCGCTGGCCCGGACGACCTCGTCGTCGGCGTCCAGGACCACGGCGGAGGAGCGCAGGGCGAGCAGGACGTCGCTGACGCCGGGCGGCAGTCCCGGCCGGGACGGCTCGGGTTCGGCCGCGCGCTGGGAGCGCTCGCTGATCCGGAAGGCGAGCACGGCACCGGCGCCCGTCAGCACGCCGACCACCGCGGCGATCGACGTGGACAGGTCCGCCAGCACGCTCCCAGACTATGCGGGCAGCGCAACCGCTCCCGGCCCGCCGGGACGCGGCGGGCCGCCGCGCACAGCACTGTTCACCCGCGCGGTGGCGGGCGTTCACCCCCGGCTGCGACGCTGGAGCGGGCGCGGCCGCACCGCGCCCTGCCCGCACGCCGGTGACGCAGGAGGAGACCCGTGCGCAACGTGTTCCACGACGAGCTGAACGCGCTCGTCGAGACGCTCGTGGAGATGACCCACCTCGCCGAGTCGGCGATGGGGCGGGCGACCACCGCCCTGCTGGACGCCGACCGCGAGCTGGCCGAGACCGTCATCAGCAACGACGAGGCGATCGACCGCCTGCAGCGCGACCTCGAGGAGCGCTCGCTGCAGCTGCTGGCCCGCCAGCAGCCGGTGGCCACCGACCTGCGCGTGGTCGTCACCGCGCTGCGGATGAGCAACAGCCTGGAGCGCATGGGCGACCTCGCCCGGCACGTGGCCAAGCTGGCCCGGCTGCGCCACCCCGCGAGCGTCGTGCCCGACGAGTCGCGCGCGCTCTTCCTGCAGATGGGCCAGGTCGCCGAGCGCATCGTCGCCAAGGCCGGCAGCGTCATCGCCTCGCGCGACGTGGAGCTGGCCGCGGCCATGGAGCTCGACGACGACGAGATGGACAGCCTGCACCGGCAGGTGTTCGAGATGCTGCTCTCGCGCAAGTGGCAGCACCCCACCGAGGTGGCCGTCGACCTGACCCTCCTCAGCCGGTACTACGAGCGCTACGCCGACCACGCCGTCTCGGTCGCCAAGTCGGTGATGTTCCTGGTCACGGGCTCGCACGACGCCGAGGACGGGCTCTCCCTCACCGGCTGAGCGGCGGGGGGCGGGTGCGCGGGGCCCGGTGTAGCGTGCCCGGGGTGAGGCGGCGCGGCGCGGTGCGGAGCGGCTCCCGCGCGGGGGCGGTGCTGATCGCCGCGGTCGTCGTGGTGGGAGCCACCGGCTGCGGCTCGGCCGACCCGGACTCCCCCGCCGCCCCCACCACGACGACCGCGCCCGCGAGCACGCCGGTCACCTCCTCGGCGCCGGCGGGCTCGCCGACGGCCACCACCGGCACGGACGGGGAGGGCGGCGTCGACTGCGCGGCCGCGCAGGAGGCGCAGCAGGAGCTCGACGAGGCCTACAGCGCGCAGCTGGACGAGCTGGGCATCGGCCGCGGCGACCCGCGCGCGCAGACGGTCTACGCCCTCGTGACCACGACCGAGGGCCCCGACTACTACAGCGCCCTCGCCGCGGCCGTCCCGCCGGAGCTCGCCGACGACGCGCGCCGCGTCCTGGAGTACTACGAGCAGGTGGCCGCCGCCGTCGGCGAGGTCGACTACGGCGACGGATCGCGCGACGCGCTCGCGCGCGCCGGCAACGACCTGGCCGCCGCCACCGAGGGCGTGGTCGGCGACCCGGAGACGGGCACGGCCGTGGTCCAGGCGCAGGAGCGGCTGCAGTCCGAGGTGCAGCGCGCGTGCGCGGACGGCGGCACCGCCACCCCGGAGGAGACCACCGGCGGCCAGGACGCCGACGGCGAGGAGGGCTCCGGCACGGACGGTCCCACCGACGACGGCCCCACCGGCACCGCGACGTCCTGACGCCGCCGGACCGCCGGGAGCAGCGGCCCCGGCGGTCCGTCAGCCCGGCGGTCCGTCAGCCCCGGCGTCCGCGGCGGTGCACCGAGCGCAGCACCCGGGCCACCTCCTCCGCGGCCGGTCCCTGGTCGAAGTCGCGGGCGCGGGCAGGGCCCAGCTGCGCCTTGCGGCGCAGCGGCTCCGGGTCGTCGAGGTGGCGCAGCACGGCGTCGGCGAGCGCCTGCGGGTCCTCGACGGGGACCAGGTCACCCACCTCGCCGTCGCGCAGGACGTACCGCGGGCCCGTCGGGCAGTCGGTCGCCACGACCGGCACGCCGTGGGCCAGCGCCTCCAGCAGCACCAGGCTGCCGTTGCCCTCGTAGCGCGAGGACAGCACGAACAGGTCGGCCCCGGCCAGCAGCGGCTGCGGGTCCGCCACGTGCCCGGCGAGCTCGACGTGCTCGCCCAGGCCCAGCTCGGCCACCTGCCGCTGCAGGACCTCGCGCAGCGGCCCGGCGCCGACGAGGACGAGCTCGACGTCGCGGCCGGCGGCGACCACGCGGGCCACGGCGTCCAGCAGGACGTCGAAGCCCTTCTGCTCCGCCAGGCGGCCCGCGGCCACCAGGCGGGTGCGCCCGGACGCCGAGCGCACCGGTCCGCCGGCGTCGCGGACCCGCTGCAGCGTCGCCTCGACGTCGATGCCGATGGCCGCGGTGTGGATGCGGTCGGCGGGCAGGCCCGCGCGGCGCACCTCCTCCACCAGGCCCGGGGAGACGCACACGGCGGCGTCGACGCGGCGGTGCACCGCCGACAGCAGCGGCCGCAGGGCCGCCGGGGTCCAGGCGGCCACGGCGCGCGGCAGCGAGTTCTGCACCAGCACCACGAACGGGGTGCGGGTGACCCGGGCCGCGGCCCAGCCGACGAGGAGGTTGTAGCCGACCTCGCTGCCGCTGACGACGACGTCGGCCCGCCGCGCGTGGCGCAGCGCGCCGAGGACGACGGGCACGACCGCGCTGCGGAAGCGGCGGACCTTGCCGCTGGCGAAGCGGACGTCCAGCCCCGGGTCCGGCTGCAGCAGCGGGACCGTGGGCGCCACCGTCTCCAGGACGAGGAAGCGCACGCGCGCGCCGGCGGCCTGCCAGCGGCGGGCGAGGTCGTGGCTGACCCGCAGCCCGCCGTTGTCGCGCAGCGCGCCCTCGACCACCAGGATCCGCGGGCCCGGCCCGCGCACCGGCCGGTCCGCGGCCGGCACCGTCTCCGTCGCGCTCACCGCGCCTCCCCCCTCGTCGCCCCTCGTCCCCCGGACACCGGTCAGCGGCCCTGGTTGGCCACCGCGGCCACCGCGGCCGCGGCGGCCTCGGGGTCGAGGTAGCGCCCGCCCGGCTCCAGCGGCCGCAGGTCCTCGTCCAGCCGGTACACCAGCGGGATGCCGGTCGGGATGTTCAGGCCGGCGATGTCCTCGTCGGAGACGCCGTCGAGGTGCTTGACGAGGGCGCGCAGGGAGTTCCCGTGCGCGGCCAGCAGGGTCACCCGCCCCGCGCGCAGGTCCGGCACCACCGACTGCTCCCAGTACGGCAGCATCCGGGCGACGACGTCGGCCAGGCACTCGGTGCGGGGCATCTCGCCGGCGCCGAGCGCCGCGTAGCGGGGGTCGCCGTCCTGGGAGAACTCCGAGCCGGCCTGGATCTCCGGCGGCGGGGTGTCGTAGGAGCGGCGCCAGAGCATGAACTGCTCCTCGCCGAACTCGGCGAGGGTCTGCTTCTTGTCCTTGCCCTGCAGGGCGCCGTAGTGGCGCTCGTTGAGGCGCCAGGAACGGCGCACGTCGATCCAGTGCCGGTCGGCGGCGTCGAGGGCCAGGTGCGCCGTGGTGATCGCGCGGCGCAGCACCGAGGTGTGCACGACGTCGGGCAGCACCCCGGCCTCGACCATCAGCCGCCCGCCGCGGACGGCCTCGGCGCGGCCCTTCTCCGAGAGCGCGACGTCGACCCAGCCGGTGAACAGGTTCAGGGCGTTCCACTCGCTCTCGCCGTGGCGGAGCAGGACGAGCGTGTGCGGAGCGTCGGTCATGCCCCCGACCCTAGCGGCCGGACCCCCGGCGGTTGCCCCCGTGCACCGGTCGCGTCCACCCGGACGGGTGGCGCGCCGCCCTCAGGGCTGCCGGCGGCCGGCGGCGGCCCGCGCGTACACCTCCAGCGTCGCCGCCGCGGTGGCGTCCCAGCCGAAGCCGGCGGCGCGCTCGACGCCGCGCGCGGCCAGCAGCGCGCGGCGGGCCGGGTCGTCCAGCAGCCCGCCGAGCGCGGCGGCCCAGCGGGCGGGCTCGTGACCGTCGACGAGCAGGCCGCTGCGCCCGTCCTCCACGGCCGTGGGCAGCCCGCCCACCGCGGCCGCCACCACCGGCGTCGCGCAGGCCTGCGCCTCCAGCGCCACCAGCCCGAACGTCTCGTTGTACGAGGGCACGGCCACCAGGTCGGCGGCCCGGTAGTGGTCGGCCAGCTCCGCGCGCCCGACCGGCGGGCGCACCTGCACCACGTCCTGCAGGCCGAGGGAGGCGACGAGGTCCTGCAGGGCGCGCGGGGTGCGGGTGCCGCTGCCGCTGGGACCGCCCAGGACGACGACGCGCAGCCGCTCGCGCCGGCGCGGCTGCGCCCGCAGCAGCTCCGCCGCCGCGCGCACGAGCAGGTCCGGGGCCTTCAGCGGCTGGATGCGCCCGACGAACAGCAGCAGCTCGGCGTCGGCGGGCAGGCCGAGGCGGGCGCGGGCCGCGGCACGCCCGTCGGCCGGGGCGAAGGTCGCCAGGTCCACGCCGGGGGCGACGACGTCGACGCGGTCGGGGTCCGCGCCGTACAGGCCCAGGAGGTCGTCGCGCTCGCCGTCGGTGTTGGCGACCAGCCGGTCGGCGGCGTCGACGACCTGCTGCTCGCCGATGACCCGCCCCTCCGGCTCGGGGGTGTCGCCGTCGGCCAGGTGGGCGTTCTTGACCCGCGCCATCGTGTGCATCGAGTGCACCAGCGGCACGTCCCAGCGGTCGGCGACCAGCCAGCCCACCTGGCCGGACAGCCAGTAGTGGGTGTGCACGACGTCGTAGTGGCGCTCGGCGTGCCGGGCCTCGGCGCGCAGCACGCCGGCCGTGAAGGCGCACAGCTGCCCGGGCAGGTCCTCCTTGCCCAGGCCCTCGTAGGGCCCGGCCGCCACGTGGCGCACCCGCACGCCGGGCGCGGCCTCCACGACCGCCGGCTGCTCGGAGGAGGTGCGGCGGGTGAACACCTCGACCTCCACGCCCCGGCGGGCCAGCTGGGCGGCCAGCTCGACCACGTACACGTTCATGCCGCCGGCGTCGCCGGTGCCCGGCTGCTCGAGCGGTGAGGTGTGCACCGACACCAGCGCGACCCGCCGCAGACCCACGCGTCCTCCCGTCCCGCGACCCGCCCGCGGACGCGGGTGGGTACCGTCGCCGGGTGTCCCGCCGCACCGGCGGCGGCCCACGGCCCGCCGAAGAGTGTCCACCCAGCACCCCCGCCGCACCGCGCGCAGGGGTCCGCCGGGCGGCCGGGTGAGCCCGCGGGCGGGTTCGGGGACGGCCTCGCGGGCGGCTCCGCGCACCGCGGTGGTGGGCACCGTCACCCGCGGCACGACGGGCACCGACCGGCTGCGGCGCGTGGAGCGCTGGCTGGCGCAGGTGCAGGGCCGGCGGCTGCGCGCGGCGGCCGACCCGCTGGTCGTCGACCTCGGCTACGGCGCGCGGCCGTGGACGGTGACCGACCTGCAGCGCTGGCTGCGCCGGGTGCGCCCGGACGTGCGGGTCGTCGGCCTGGAGGTGGCCCCCGAGCGGGTGGAAGCCGCCCGCGCCGCGCTGGCCGGCGTGCCCGGCGCCCCCGAGTTCGCCCACGGCGGGTTCGAGCTGGCCGTGCCCGGCGGCGGCGACCCGGTCCTCGTGCGGGCCTTCAACGTGCTGCGCCAGTACCCGGAGGCCGAGGTCGCGGCGGCCTGGGAGCTGCTGCGCTCGCGGCTGGCGCCGGGCGGGCTGGCCGTGGACGGCACGTGCGACGAGCTGGGGCGCCGCGCCGCGTGGGTGGCGCTGGAGCGCGAGGCGGGCGCCGTCTCGCTGACCGTCTCGGTGCGGCTGGCGGGCCTGCCGGCGCCGTCGGCCGTCGCCGAGCGGCTGCCCAAGGCGCTCATCCACCGCAACGTGCCCGGCGAGGGCGTGCACGACCTGCTGCGCGACGCGGACGCGGCGTGGGCGC
This sequence comes from Kineococcus haloalkalitolerans, assembly GCF_050871905.1. NCBI lineage: Bacteria > Bacillati > Actinomycetota > Actinomycetes > Kineosporiales > Kineosporiaceae > Kineococcus > Kineococcus haloalkalitolerans. Next base: position 23,233 of record NZ_JBJLSH010000018.1, on the reverse strand, counting down.
GGGCGGCGCCGCTGGGCACGTTCGGCGCCCGGCAGCGCTGGATCGCCACCTGCCGCGACCTCGCGCAGCGCTGGCCGGTGCTGGACTCCCCCGCCCGCTGGCGGCTGGGCGAGCTGACGGTGGCGTGGGAGGCGGTGCGGTGAGCGCGCCCGGGCGTCGTCCCACCATCCGCGACATCGCGCTGGCCGCGGGGGTGTCGAAGGCGTCGGTGTCCTACGCGCTCAACGGCGGGCCGGGGGTGTCGGCCGCCACCCGCGAGCGGGTGCTGGCGGTGGCCGCGCAGCTGGGCTGGCGGCCCAGCGCAGCGGCCCGCTCCCTCTCGCACGCCCGCGCCCACGCCGTCGGCCTGGCCGTGGCCCGCGACGTGCGGCTGCTGGGCGAGGAGCCGTACTACATGCGGTTCATCTCCGGGATGGAGGCCGTCCTGGCGGCCGAGGGCACGTCGCTGCTGCTGACGGTCGTGCCGGACGTGGGCACGGCCGTGGACGTGCTGCGCACCTGGTGGGCCGAGCGGCGCGTGGACGGCGTGGTGCTCACCGACCTGCTCGTCGACGACCCCCGGCTGGCCGCGGTACGCGAGGTGGGCGTGCCGTGCGTGCTGCGCGGCGGGCCGGGCGACGTGCGCGGGCCGCAGGTGGCCGCGGCCCCCGAGGACCACCGGCAGGCGTTCACCGACGTCGTGGAGCACCTGCTGGAGCGCGGGCACCGGCGCCTGGCCCGGGTCAGCGGCCCGCCCTCGTTCGCGCACACCCGCCGCCGCGACGAGGCGTGGGCACGGGTCACGGCCCGGCTGGTGGGGCGCGCCGAGCCGGTCGTGGCCGCCGACTACTCCGGGGCGGGCGGGGTGGCCGCCGTCCGCGAGCTGCTCGCGCGCGAGCACCCGCCGACGGCCGTGGTGTTCGACAACGACGTCATGGCGGCCACCGTGGTGGCCGAGCGCGCGGCCCTGGGGGTCTCGGTGCCCGGCGACCTGGCCGTGGTCGCCGGCGACGACTCGCTGCTGTGCCGGCTGGCCACCCCGGCGATCACGTCGCTGCGCCGCGACGTGGTGGCCGACGGGGCGGTCTCGGCGCGCCTGCTGCTGGACCTGCTGGCCGGGCGCGACCCCGGCCCCGCCGGCCCGGGCACGCGCGACCTCGTCGTGCGCGCGAGCACCTGAACGGGTGCTCGGACCGGGCGCCCTCAGACCTCCAGCAGCAGCGTCACGGGCCCGTCGTTGACCGACTCGACCGCCATGTCGGCGCCGAAGCGGCCGGTGGCCACGGGGACGCCGCGCCCGCGCAGGTCCGCCACGACGGCCTCCACGAGGGGTTCGGCGACGGGACCGGGCGCGGCGGCGCTCCACGTCGGGCGCCGCCCCCTGCGGGCGTCGCCGTAGAGGGTGAACTGGCTGACGAGGAGGACGCCGGCACCGGTCTCGGCCACCGACCGCTCCCCGCGCAGCACGCGCAGCTCGGCGACCTTGCGGGCCAGCTGCGCGACCTGGGCGGGACCGTCGTCGTGGGTGACGCCGACGAGGACGAGCAGACCGGGCCCGGCCAGCTCCCCGACCACCTCGCCGTCGACCCGCACGGCCGCCGAGGTGACGCGCTGGACCACCGCTCTCACGGCCGGCTCCGGGGACGGGCCGACCGGGTGAACGGGGCGGGACGATCCGGTGACGACCGTACGATCGCCGGGTGCACGTGCCCGTGGTCGTCCCGCTGGTCCTGCTCGCGCTGGCGGTGTGCGCCGTGGGCGCGCTGGCGCGACCGCGCTGGGACGGCGGGCTGCTGCTGGGGCTGCTGGCGGCCGTGTGGACGCGCGTCAACGGGCCCGTGGAGGGCCGCGTCCTGCACACGTGGTCGCCCGGGCGCGGTTTCACCGAGGCGGACCTGCTGGCCGTGGCCGCCCTGGTGCTGGCGGCCGTGACGCTGCTGCGCTGCCTGCTGCGGGTCCTGCGCCCGGCGCGGGCCGGCTCCCGGCCGCGTCCGGCCGGCGCGGCGGCGCGGCGCGCTGCCGCCGGTCACCAGGGGCCGTAGGGGCCCGAACCGGTCCCGCGGCGCGGCCCGCGCCGGCCGCCGTACTGGCGCACGGCCGGGCGCACGTCGGCCAGGTAGACCGCCGCGGCGACGACGGCGACGATGCCGAGCAGCCCCGGCATGCCGGCCGTGCCGACGGACAGCGGCAGGGACACGAACGCGATGGCCGCGGCGACCGCGACGATCGCCACCCAGAACGTCTTGGTGCGCTTGCCGGCGGCCGTGTAGGCGGCCGCGCTGTGCCGCAGCGCGTCCACGAGCGCCCACACCGTCAGGCCGAACGCCGCGAGGCTGATGACGAGCAGGATGCCGCTCTGGACGCTGCCGATGAGGTTGGTCACCACACCGGATCCTACGAGCGGGGACCGCCGCGCGTTCCGCGCGCGCGGCGGCGCTCACCCGCGCGGGCGGTCCCGGCGGGCCGCGTCAGGGGCGGGAGGTGCGCAGCGCGTCCTCGACGGACACGAGGCCCTCGCGGTAGCGGCGGGTGACCTCCTCGGTGCAGGCGTCCATGACCTCCTGCACGCGGTGCCGGTCCCCGGACAGCTCGTGCTCCAGGGCCAGCAGGCGCTCGCGCGCGCCGGCCAGCTGCTCGTCGTCCATCGCGGTCAGGTCGGACAGGTGCGGGTCGGCCACGGCCAGCTCGGCGCGGCGGCGGTGCTCGCCGACGCGGCTGGGCTCCACGGAGGTGAAGCGGCCCATGCCGTGGTGGGTGCGGCGGGGGTCGGCGAGGACGTCGGTGAGGGCGGCGACCAGCTCGGCGTCGGAGCGGGCGGCGGGCACGTCGACGGCGCCGTCGACGCCCTGGCGGCGCTCGCCCTCGGCGCGCAGGAGGTCCAGGCGGCCCTGCAGCAGGCGCCGGGCGTAGGACAGGTCGGCCTCCTCCTGCTCGGCGAGGTCGCGCCGCGCGCGCAGCTCGTCGAGGGGCAGCTCGCCCAGTCCCTCCAGGAACTCCGGGGCCAGCACCCGGTCGAGGGCCCGGCGGCCGCCCTGCTGGTACCCGCTGTGCTCGACCATCGCGGCCTCCTGCCGTCGTCGTCCTCCGGGCACGGCCCGGTCGTCGCTGGCAGCGATCCCACCACGACCGAGCGTGTCCGTCGAGCCTGACGCACCGGCCGGTCGCCCGCGAGGCGCTCGCGAGGGGCTCGCCGAACCTCAGGGAGCGACGACGACCTCCTGCGCGGCCGCCAGGCGCGCGCCGGACGCGGCCAGCGCGGACAGCTGCGCGTCGACCGGCAGGGAGCGCTTGACCACCGCGAGCGCCACGGGGCCCAGCTCGTGGTGGCGCGCGGCCGTCGTGACGGTCCCGACGCGCTTGTCGCCCAGGACGACGTCATCGCCGTGCGCCGGCAGGTCGTGGGTGGAGCCGTCCAGGTGCAGCAGGACGAGGCGGCGCGGCGGGCGGCCCAGGTTGTGCACCTTGGCGACGGTCTCCTGCCCCCGGTAGCAGCCCTTGTGCAGGTGCACGGCGGTGCGCAGCCAGTCCAGCTCGTGCGGGATGGTCCGCTCGTCGGTCTCGCGGCCCCAGCGCGGGCGCCACGCCTCCACCCGCAGGGCCTCGGTCGCCCAGGTGCCGGCCAGGCGCCGGCCGGCGACCCGGGCCGGCAGCTCCGCGCGCGGGACGAGCACCTCGCGCCAGGCGCGGTCGCGGCCGGGGTGGTCCAGCGTGGCGACGGCCGCGTAGCTGGCGGTGTCGGCGCTGCCGCCCTCGGCCAGCGGCGTGGCGCCGGGCCACGGGTCCACCCACACCGGCCCGGGACCGTCCGCGGACGCCTCGCGGGAGGGCTCGCCGAGCACCGCCCAGTCGGCGGTGACGTCCGCGACCTCGACGCGCAGCGTGAAGCGCATGCGGTCCAGCCAGGCGCCCAGCGCGACCTGCGCGCCGGGCTCGGTGGTGATCCACACCGCCTCGCCGTCGTCGACGAGGTGCAGGTCGTGCTCGACGCGGCCGGTGGGGCTGAGCAGGAGGCTCTCGGTGCTGTCGCCGGGCGCCAGGGACGTCAGGGACTGCGTGGTGAGGCTGTGCAGCCAGCTGAGCCGGTCGGGTCCGGCGACGCGCAGGACGCCGCGGTGGGACAGGTCGGCCACGGCCTCGCCGCGCACCAGGGCGCGCTGCTCGCCGACGGGGTCGCCGTAGTGCCAGGCGACGCCGGCGTCCAGGCCCTCGGCGGCGACCGCGCCGGGGGCGGCGAGCAGCGGCGAGGCGGGCGCGGGGACGGTGGCGGGGGTGCTGGGGGTGGCGGTGGTCACGGGACCTCCACGGGCTCGGGCGCCGGGGCGGGGCCGGTGGCCCGCTCCCCGGCGCGGCAGGTGCGGCAGGTGCCGCGCAGGGCGAGGTGGTGGGTGTCGAGCGCGAAGCCGGTGCGGTCCGCGAGCTCGCGGGCCAGCGGCCCGGCCAGGGAGGAGGGGGCGGCCCCCACGTCGCCGCAGCGGTCGCACACCAGGTGCACGTGGCCGCCGTGCTCGAGGGCGGAGAAGGACGGGGAGCGACGGTCGAGCTGGGTGCGGGCCACGAGCCCGACGTCCTCGAGCACGGCCAGCGCGCGGTAGACCGTGGACGGGTCGACCGCCGCACCGCCGGGGACCGCGCCGAGGTGGGCGGAGACCTCCTCGGCCGTGGCGTGCCCCAGGGCGCGGACCGCGGTGAGCACGCGCTCGCGCTGGGGGGTCACCCGCAGCCCGCGGGCGTGCAGGGCGGTCCCGAGCTCGTCGCGGCCCCCCGCGCCGTCCCGCCCCACCACGTCCACCGGGCCTCCAGCTCCTCCGGGTCCTGCGCTCAGCCGACCCGCTTGAGCCGCGCGGAGGCGTAGCTGCGCAGCGGGTGACCGCCCAGGACGGCGTCGTGCGCCCACAGCAGGTCGCCCTCGACGAGCCCGTACAGGCGGCTGCCGGCGGTGTACTCGTGGGCGGAGGAGGTGCGGACCACGGCGTCGGTGCTCAGCTCCACGCGCGGGCCGGTGGCCGTGCCGACGTAGACCTCGACGACACCGGTGGGGTGGGCCAGGACGACCTCGAGCGGCACGGGCGCGGGCCCGTCGCCGGCCGCGGTGCCGACCGGCCCCGGGCGCCAGAACCCGGTCTCGACGTCGAGCGGGTCGGTGGTGGCGCCGGCCTCGTCGAGTGCCCAGGTGGTGGAGGTGTAGCTGAGGAAGTCGCGGCCGTCGTGGGAGAACTCCACGACCTGCCCGAAGCGGGTGTCGCCCTCACCGCGGGCGGGGTGGCCGAGGACGCCGGCGCCCTCCCAGCGGCCCAGCAGCCAGGACAGGGGGACGAGCGGCAGCGGCGTGTCGGCGCGCAGGGGGACGGGCACGGTCAGCGCTGGCCCTTGAACAGGCGGTACACCACGTAGACCGAGAACCACGCGATCGTGATGGACGCCAGGATCAGCAGGACCAGGAAGAAGATCTCGATGGCTTGCGTGCTCACCCCCGCGAGCCTACCGGCGGCCGGGGCGCCCGCCGCCCGGGCGTGGGCCGGCTCACGCGCGGCGGGGCGCCGGGCGGGCGGCGGTTCAGCCGATGACGAGCCGGCCCACGACGTAGGCGCCGGCCCCGGCGAGGGCGACGGGGGCGGCGGCCACGGCCAGCGAGGCCTGCACCGTGCGGCCGGTGGGGGTGCGCGCGGCGTGCGCGCGCCACCCGGCGGTCAGCAGGCCCGCGCCGAGGCCCGTGAGGACGCCGGTGACCGTCCAGTCCGTCTGCGAGGTGCCCACGCCGGCGCCGGCGAGGTCGACCAGGAGGCTGACCAGCCACCCGGTCGCCGCGCCCGCGAGCAGGCTCAGCGGCCCGGCCACGCGCAGCGGCCAAGGGCCGGCGCACACCAGCGCCGCCGCGGCCACGGCCGCGAGGACGACCACCGCCAGCCCGGGCCCGGCGAAGGTGGAGGGGACCACGACCCACGAGGCGGCGAGCACCGCGCACGCCTGGCCGGTGACCGTGCCGGTGACGGACTCCACCAGGCGCGGGCGCCCGTCGGTGCGCAGGAGCTGGTGGACGAAGGCCACGAGCAGCGCGAGCGCCGCCACCCCGGGCAGGGAGGCCAGGGTGCCGCTGCCGACGGCGTCGTCGGGCCGCACGAGCGACAGGCTCGTGCCGTGGGTGCCGACGAGGGCGGCCGCGGGGGCGGCCAGCGCGGCCAGCGCCACGACGAGGGCCGAGCCGCGCCGGGCGGGCAGCTCCAGCAGCTCCGCCCAGCCGGCGGCCAGCAGGAGGCCGACGACGGCGACGGCCAGGGCCAGCAGCAGCGGCGGGCCGAAGGCGGCGACGGCGACGACGACGGCCAGGGCCGCCGTCGTCGCCGCGGTCGCCGAGGTCGTCACGCACGGCATCCTCGCACCCCCGTCCGGGGACCCGGACGACCCCGCGGGAGCCCGGACCGGGGCGCAGCGCGACAGGAGCGGGCCGGTCGGGGTCACCGGCCGTCCCCCCGCCGTTATCCTGGGGTTCCCCGCGGGACGCTCGCGCGAGGCCCGACCGGACTGGGAGGCAGGACAGCGGGTGGCTCAGATCCTGGTGCTGACGAACGCGCTCACGCCCTCCACGGAGGTCCTGCCCGCCCTCGGCCTGCTCCCGCACACCGTGCGCGTGCTGCCCGCCGAGGCCTCGGTGCTGGTGGACGAGCCCGCCTCCGACGCGGTCCTCGTCGACGGCCGCCGGGAGCTGGCCGCGGCGCGCTCGCTGTGCCGGCTGCTGCGCACGACGGGCCTGTCCCAGCCGCTGCTGCTGGTGCTCACCGAGGGCGGCATGGCCGCGGTGGCCGCCGACTGGGGCGCGGACGACGTCCTGCTCGACACGTGCGGCCCGGCCGAGCTGGAGGCGCGGCTGCGGCTGGCCGCGGGGCGCTCGCGCCGGCCCGCGGAGGAGGCCGACGGCGTCCCGCAGCACGAGATCCGCGCCGGGGACGTCGTCATCGACGAGGCGGCCTACTCCGCGCGGGTCCGCGGCCGGCAGCTGGACCTGACGTACAAGGAGTTCGAGCTGCTCAAGCACCTGGCGCAGCACCCGGGCCGCGTGTTCACCCGCGCCCAGCTGCTGCAGGAGGTGTGGGGCTACGACTACTTCGGCGGCACGCGGACGGTCGACGTCCACGTGCGGCGGCTGCGGGCGAAGCTGGGCCCGGAGCACGAGGGCGCCATCGGCACCGTGCGCAACGTCGGCTACCGCTTCGTCACCAGCGGTCGCGACGAGGACGGGCTGGACCTGGTGGAGGAGGCGGAGCGGGTGCCCGACCAGGCCGGGCCGGCGAGCGGCGGCTCACCCGGCCGCTCGCCCGAGGGCGCGGCCCCGCGCCCGCTGCGGGCCCCGCGCGCGTGAGCGCGCCCGGCCCGCGCGCCGGCGCGCAGGAGCTGGTGCGCAGCGAGGGCGCGCTGCCCGCGGGGGTCGCGGCGGCGGTGCGGGCGCTGGCGGCCGCGGCATCGGCGGCGGACGGGGCGAGCGCCCTCAGCGAGGACGCCCTGCTGCGGCTGGACGCGGCTCCGGACGGTGTGACGCACCTGGTCACCGCCGAGCGCGCGGCCGACGGTGCCGCGGCCGGGTACGCGCAGCTGGCGGCCGCGGGGGACGGGTCGGTCGGCGGCGAGCTGCTGGTGCACCCGTCGGTGCGCCGGCGGGGCACGGGGCGGCGGCTGCTGGCGGCCGTGCGAGCGGCCGCGGGAGGCGCGCCCGTGGCGCTGTGGTCGCACGGGGACACCCCCGGCGCGGCGGCGCTGGCCCGCGCGGACGGCTGGCGCCGGGCCAGGGAGCTGTGGCGGATGGAGCGGCCGGCCGCGGGGCTGGCGGAGCTGGTGGAGCCGGAGCTGCCCACGGGCACGGCCGTGCGCGCCTTCGTCCCCGGCCAGGACGACGCGGCGTGGGTCGCGGTGAACGCAGCGGCCTTCGCCGACCACCCCGAGCAGGGCCGCTGGACGGTCGAGGACCTGCGGCTGCGGCTGGCGGAGCCGTGGTTCGACCCGCGGCTGCTGCTGCTGGCGACCGGCGCCGACGGCGGCCTGCTGGCCTCCTGCTGGATGAAGGTGGCGCCGGGTCCCGCCGGTGCTCCGGTGGGCGAGCTGTACGTGCTGGGGGTGGCGCCGTCGGCCGCGGGCCGCGGGCTGGGCCGCGCGCTGCTGGTGCGCGGGCTGCGGGCCGTCGTGGCCGGCTCCCCGGCGCCGGACGTGGTGGAGCTGTACGTCGACGCCGGCAACGTCCCGGCGGTGCGCCTGTACCGGCGGCTGGGCTTCGAGCGCGCCGCGGTGGACGTGCAGTACGCCCTGCCCTGACCCCTGCCTGCCCTCGTCCACGGACCCGTCCACCCGCGCGACACCCGCCGGTCACCCGGGCGTCACCGCAGGTCGGAGGGGTCCGCGCGGCCGGGTGCCGGCACCGGCCGCGGTGGCAGGATGGGCCCATGACCACGACTGCGCGCGCCGCGACCGCGGCCCCCCTCCCCGCCGTGGCCCCGCCGGGCGAGACGGTGGAGCTGCCCGAGGACCGCTTCGCGGACCGCGAGGTGTCGTGGCTGGCGTTCAACGCGCGCGTGCTGGAGCTGGCGGAGGACCCGGACCTGCCGCTGCTGGAGCGGGCGCGGTTCCTGTCGATCTTCGCGAACAACCTCGACGAGTTCTTCATGGTGCGCGTGGCGGGCCTGAAGCGGCGCATCGCCACGGGCCTGGCGGTGACGGCGGCCAGCGGCCTGGAGCCGCGCGAGGTGCTGGACGCCATCAGCGTGCGCGCGCACGAGCTGACCGAGCGCCACGCCCGGGTGTTCCTGGACCAGGTGCGCCCGGCGCTGGCCGGCGCGGGCATCACCATCGTGCGCTGGGACGAGCTGTCGACCTCCGAGCAGGTGCGCCTGCACGGGTTCTTCCGCGACCACGTCTTCCCGGTGCTGACGCCGCTGGCGGTGGACCCCGCGCACCCGTTCCCCTACATCTCGGGGCTCTCGCTGAACCTGGCCGTGGTGGTGCGCAACCCCACCACGGACAAGGAGCACTTCGCCCGGGTGAAGGTGCCCCCGCTGCTGCCGCGGTTCGTCGCGGTGGAGTCGCCCGAGGACGACGGGGTGACGTCCGCGCGGTTCGTGCCGCTGGAGGACGTCATCGCGGTGCACCTGGACCAGCTGTTCCCGGGCATGGAGGTCGTGCAGCACCACACGTTCCGCGTCACCCGCAACGAGGACCTCGAGGTCGAGGAGGACGACGCGGAGAACCTCCTGCAGGCGCTGGAGAAGGAGCTGCTGCGCCGCCGCTTCGGCCCGCCGGTGCGCCTGGAGGTCGCCACCGACATCGACCCGACGGTGCGCGACCTGCTGGTGCGCGAGCTGGGCATCCACCACCAGGAGGTCTACGAGCTGCCCGAGCCGCTGGACCTGCGCGGCCTGGGCGACATCGCCGACCTGGACCGCCCGGAGCTGAAGTACCCCAAGTTCGTCGCCCGCACCCACCGGGACCTGACCGACGGCGCGGAGACGGCCAAGCCGCGCGACGTGTTCGCGGCGATCCGCAACCGCGACGTGCTGCTGCACCACCCCTACGACTCGTTCTCCACGAGCGTGCAGGCGTTCCTGGAGCAGGCCGCGGCCGACCCGAAGGTCCTGGCCATCAAGCAGACGCTGTACCGCACCTCGGGCGACTCCCCCATCGTCGACGCGCTCATCGACGCCGCCGAGGCCGGCAAGCAGGTGCTGGCCCTGGTGGAGATCAAGGCGCGCTTCGACGAGCAGGCGAACATCTCCTGGGCGCGCAAGCTGGAGCAGGCCGGCGTGCACGTCGTGTACGGGCTGGTGGGCCTGAAGACGCACGCGAAGCTGAGCCTGGTGGTGCGCCAGGAGTCCGGCGGGCTGCGCCGCTACTGCCACGTCGGCACGGGCAACTACAACCCCAAGACGGCGCGCCTGTACGAGGACATGGGCCTGCTGACCGACGACCCGCAGGTGGGCGAGGACCTGACGCGGCTGTTCAACCAGCTGTCGGGGTACGCGCCGAAGACCGCCTACAAGCGGCTGCTGGTGGCGCCGCGCTCGCTGCGCACGGGCCTGGTGGACCGCATCGACCGCGAGATCGACAACCACCGCCAGGGCCTGCCGTCGGGCGTGCGGATCAAGGTGAACTCGATCGTCGACGAGGCCGTCGTGGACGCGCTGTACCGGGCCTCGATCGCGGGTGTGCCCGTCGACGTCCTGGTGCGCGGGATCTGCGCGCTGCGGCCGGGCGTGCCGGGGCTGAGCGAGAACATCCGGGTGCGCTCGATCCTCGGGCGCTTCCTGGAGCACAGCCGCGTGTTCTGGTTCGCCGGCGGCGGCGACCCCGTCGTGATGATCGGCAGCGCGGACATGATGCACCGCAACCTGGACCGGCGGGTGGAGGCCGTGGTGCGGCTGACCGACCCGCGCCACGTGCGGGAGATCACGGCGCTGCTGGACCGCGGGATGAGCGACGCGACGAGCTCGTGGCACCTGGACGCGGAGGGCACGTGGACGCGGCACAGCCGCGCCGCGGACGGCTCGCCGCTGACGGACCTGCAGGAGCACACCATCGCCACGCGGCCGGGCCGGCGCCCGTCGGTGCGCCGGCGCCGCTGACGTGGCGGCGCGCGGCGGGAGCGGGGCGACGGCGCTGTCCCCCGGCACGGCGCTGGCCGGGCGCCCGGTCGTGGAGGCGGCCGGGTGCGTCGTCGTGCGCCCCGGGCCGGAGGGGCCCCGGGTGCTGCTGGTGCACCGGCCGGCGACGGTGAACCACGGCACCGACTGGTCGTGGCCCAAGGGCAAGCTCGACGACGGCGAGACGCACCCGGCCGCGGCCGTGCGCGAGACGGCCGAGGAGGCGGGCCTGCGGGTCGTGCTGGACCGGCCGCTGCCGGAGCTGCGCTACGAGGTGCCGCCCGGCCGGCTGAAGCGGGTGCGGTACTGGCTGGCGCACCCCGTCCCGGGCGAGGAGGCGGCGCTCGCCTCGCCCGAGGAGGTCGACGCCGTCGAGTGGCTGGACGCCGCGGGGGCCCGCGAGCGCCTGACGTACGCCCACGACGCGCACGTGCTGGACGCGGCCCTCGCCGCGGCGGCGGAGCCGACGCGCCCGGTGGTGCTGCTGCGGCACGCCCGGGCGGTGGCCCGCCGGGACTGGACGGGACCGGAGGACGGCCCGCGGCCGCTGACCGACCGCGGTCACGCGCAGGCGCACGCGCTGACGACGCTGCTGGGGGCGTGGGACGTGCGGTGGGCGGTGACCTCGCCGTGGGCGCGCTGCGTGCAGACGGTGCTGCCCAGCGCCGACGCGCACGGCTGGGACGTCGCCGAGGAGGAGGACCTGACCGAGCGGGCGTTCCGCGAGGACCCCGCGCGGACCCTGGCGGTGCTGGACCGGGCGCTGGACGGGGACCTGGACGGGGAGCTCGGCGAGCAGGACGACGCGGACGCCGCCGGTCGCCCGGGCGTGCTGCTGTGCACGCACGGGCCGGCGCTCCCGTCGCTGCAGGAGCGGCTGGCGGACCGGCTGGCCGCGAGCGCGACGGCGGAGGGGTCGGCGCGCGCGCTCGCGCTGCCGAAGCTGAGCAAGGGCGAGCTGCTCGTGGCCCACGTGGCGGGTCGGGGGCCCGGCGCCCGCGTGGTCGCCGTCGAGCGCCACCGCGCCTGAGTCGACCCCGGGACCGCCGCCCGGGGTGCGGCCGGACCCCGATCGCTCACGCGACGTCGCGCAGTGACCACCCACCGGCGTACCGGTCACTCGTTCACCCACACGTCGGCGTCCGGTCGGGGGACGGACGCCGAAGCGACCGGCCTGGTTCACCCCTCGTTCACCGTCGACGTGCCACGGCGTCACCTGCCGCTCCTACCGTCCTCGCACGTCGGACCCCGGCGGGCCCTCACCGTGCCCGCCCGTCGAGCGAAAGCGAGTCCCACGTGAAGCGCACCACCCTCCGCCGCGCCGCCCTCCCCGCGGCGCTCGCCCTCTCCCTCGGGCTGGCCGCCTGCAGCGGCGCCAACGAGACGACCACGAGCCCCGGCGGTGGCGACACCGCCGCGGCCGAGGAGCAGCTGAGCGGGCAGCTCAACGGAGCGGGCGCCAGCTCCCAGCAGGCCGCCATGCAGGCCTGGCAGGCGGGCTTCACCGAGGTGCAGCCCGACGTCACGGTCAACTACGACCCGGCCGGTTCCGGCGCGGGTCGCGAGCAGTTCCTCTCCGGCGCCGTGCCGTTCGCCGGCTCGGACGCCTACCTGGACGACGAGGAGCTGACCGCGGCGCAGGAGCGCTGCAACGGCGGGAACGCCATGGACCTGCCGGTCTACGTCTCCCCGATCGCCGTCATCTACAACCTCGAGGGCGTCAGCGACCTGCAGCTGTCGGCCACGACGCTGGCGAACATCTTCAACGGCACCATCACCACCTGGAACGACCCGGCCATCGCCGCGGAGAACCCGGACGCGACGCTGCCCGACACCGCCATCACGCCGGTGCACCGCGCCGACGACTCGGGCACCACCGAGAACTTCACCGACTACCTGCACCAGGCCGCGCCCGAGGCGTGGACCGAGGAGCCCGACGGCGAGTGGCCGCTGCCCGGCGGTGAGGCCGCCCAGGGCACCTCCGGCGTCGTCAGCGCCGTGCAGGCCGCCGCGGGCGGCATCGGCTACGCCGACGCCAGCCAGGCCGGCGACCTCGGCGTCGTCCAGGTCCAGGTCGGCGAGGACTTCGTCGGCCCGACCCCCGAGGAGGCCGCGGCCGTCCTCGACGTCTCCGAGCGCGTGGAGGGCCGCCCCGACGGCGACCTGGCCATCGAGCTCGCCCGCACCACCACCGAGGCGGGGACCTACCCGATCGTCCTCATCTCGTACCACGTCGTCTGCTCGCAGTACGCCGACCAGGCCGAGGCCGACCTCGTCAAGGCCTTCGTCTCCTACGTGGTGAGCGAGGACGGTCAGCAGACCGCGGCCGACAACGCCGGCTCGGCCCCGATCTCCGACACCCTGCGTGAGGACATCACCAGCTCCCTGGACATGATCACCGCGGGCAGCTGATCCCCGACGCCGGGGCGGGTAGCATCCCGCCCCGGCGTTCCCCGTCCCCGCGCGGTCCGCCGCGCCGTCCTCCCGGAGACCCAGTGGCGTCGACCACCCAGCCGACCGGCCAGCCCGGTCCAGCCCCCATCGCGACAGGAGCGGTCCGCCGCGGCGACCAGGTCTTCAAGGGCCTGTCGACCGCCGCCGGCGTCGCCATCCTGGCCATCCTGGCAGGCGTCGCCGTCTTCCTGTTCGCGCAGGCCCTGCCGGCGATCACGGCCGACGCCGAGGACCTCCCCGGCGGGAACGGCCTCGTCGCCTACATCGCCCCGCTGCTGTACGGCACCGTGCTCGCCGCGGTCATCGCGCTGGTCATCGCCACGCCGCTGGCCGTCGGCATCGCGCTGTTCATCTCGCACTTCGCGCCGCGGCGCCTGGCCCAGACGCTCGGCTACACGGTCGACCTGCTGGCCGCCGTGCCCAGCATCGTCTACGGCATCTGGGGCCTGACGGTGCTGGCCCGTTGGCTGGTGCCGGTCTACGAGTGGCTGGCCGCCAACCTCGGCTTCATCCCCCTGTTCGCCGGGCCGGCCTCGGCGACCGGGCGCACCATCTTCACCGCGGGCACCGTCCTGGCGGTCATGATCCTCCCGATCATCACCGCCATCTCCCGCGACGTCTTCCTGCAGACCCCGCGCCTGCACGAGGAGGCCGCCCTGGCCCTCGGCGCGACGCGCTGGGAGATGATCCGCTACGCCGTCATCCCCTACGGCCGCTCCGGCGTGATCAGCGCCGCCATGCTCGGCCTGGGCCGCGCGCTCGGCGAGACGATGGCCGTGGCCATCGTGCTGTCCGGCTCCGGCGGCATCAGCGTGAACCTCATCAGCGGCACGAACCCCTCGACGATCGCGGCGAACATCGCCCTGCAGTTCCCAGAGGCGACGGGCTTGGCGGTCAACACGCTCATCGCCTCCGGCCTGGCGCTGTTCGTCATCACCTTCCTCGTCAACATGGCGGCCCGCTGGATCGTCAACCGCCGCGCCGAGTTCTCGGGAGCCAACGGATGAGCACCGACGTCACCTCCCGCAAGGGCGAGCTGGACGAGGTCATCAACCAGCCGCTCAGCGCGCAGAAGCTGCCGCGCTGGACCCCCTGGGCCGTGCTGGCCGCCTCCGTGGTCGTGGGCTTCGCCGTCACCTGGCCGTTCGGCCGTCCCCTGGCCGGCGTCGTGGTGGTCGCCGCGCTGGCCAACCTCCTGCTCACCTACGCGGTCTCGACCGCCCGCGAGGGTGCCCGCAAGGCCAAGGACCGCCTCGCGACGGCCATGGTCACGACGGCCTTCCTGATCGCCCTCGTCCCGCTGGTCTCGGTGGTGTTCACGGTCGTCGCCGAGGGTGCGACGCGCTTCGACGTGGAGTTCTTCACCTACTCGATGCGCGGCATCGTCGGTGAGGGCGGCGGCGCCCTGCACGCCATCTGGGGCACGGTCATCGTCACCCTGCTCGCGACGCTGATCTCCGTGCCGATCGGCCTGCTGGCCGCCGTCTACCTCGTCGAGTACGGCCGCGGCCGCCTCAAGCGCTGGATCACCTTCCTCGTCGACGTCATGACGGGCATCCCCTCGATCGTCGCCGGCCTCTTCGCCGTCGCGGTCTTCGTGCTGTTCGCCGGCCCGGGCATCCGGCTGGGGGTCATGGGCGCCATCGCCCTGTCGGTCCTCATGATCCCGGTCGTGGTCCGCTCCACCGAGGAGATGCTCAAGCTCGTCCCGCACGAGCTGCGCGAGGCCTCCTACGCGCTGGGCGTGCCCAAGTGGCGCACCATCGTCAAGGTCGTCCTGCGCACCTCCGTCAGCGGCATCGCGACGGCCGTCACCCTGGCCGTCGCCCGCGTCGCCGGTGAGACCGCCCCGCTGCTCATCACGCTGGGGATCACGCAGGGCACGAACTTCAACCCCCTCGAGGGACGCATGGCGACCCTGCCGGTGTTCACCTACTACTCGTACACCCAGCCGGGCGTGCCGCCGGAGTTCGCGGTCGACCGCGCCTGGACAGCGGCGCTGGTCCTGATCATCCTGGTGATGGCCCTGAACCTCGTCGCCCGCATGATCTCCCGCTTCTTCTCCCCGAAGGGCAGCCGCTGACCGGCCCCGCCGGCACCGGACACCCGACGCCCAGCCCGCCCGCCCGCCCGCACGACCGGACAGACCGAGGAGCCCGACGTGGCCAAGCTCATCGACGTGAGCGACCTGAACATCTACTACGGCGACTTCCTCGCCGTGGAGAGCGTCACCATGACGATCGAGCCGCGCGCCGTGACCGCCCTCATCGGTCCGTCCGGCTGCGGCAAGTCGACCTTCCTGCGCTCGCTGAACCGCATGCACGAGGTCATCCCCGGCGCCCGCGTGGAGGGCAAGGTCGTCATGGACGGCCAGGACCTCTACGACAAGGACGTCGACCCGGTCTCGGTGCGCCAGCACATCGGCATGGTCTTCCAGCGGCCCAACCCGTTCCCGACCATGTCGATCTACGAGAACGTCGCCGCGGGCGTGCGCCTGAACGCCAAGCGCATGCGCAAGTCGGACATGGACGACCTGGTCGAGAGCTCGCTGCGCGGCGCCAACCTGTGGACCGAGGTCAAGGACCGCCTCGACCGGCCCGGCTCGGGCCTGTCCGGCGGCCAGCAGCAGCGCCTGTGCATCGCCCGCGCGATCGCCATCCGCCCGTCCGTCCTGCTCATGGACGAGCCGTGCTCGGCGCTGGACCCGATCTCGACGCTGGCCGTCGAGGACCTCATCGGGGAGCTGAAGAACGAGTACACGATCGTGATCGTGACCCACAACATGCAGCAGGCCGCGCGCGTGTCCGACCAGACGGGCTTCTTCAACCTGTCGGGCGTGGGCAAGCCGGGCAAGCTCGTGGAGATGGACTCCACCTCGGTGATCTTCTCCAACCCCTCGCAGAAGGCGACGGAGGACTACATCTCCGGTCGCTTCGGCTGACCGGCCCGCCTCCGGGCGACGCACCACGACGAGGGCCCCGACCGCGCGCGGTCGGGGCCCTCGTCGTGCGTGCGGGCGGCGGGCTACAGCAGCGGGCGCAGCGCCAGCCAGGCCAGGACCGCCAGCAGGGCCGCGCCCGGGAAGGTCAGGACCCAGGCCAGCACGAGGGAGCGGACCACGCCCCAGCGCACGGCCGAGAGCCGCCGCGTGGCCCCGGCACCGGCGATGGAGGCCGAGACCGCCTGGGTGGTGGAGATCGGCGCGCTCAGCCCGAAGGCCGCGACGTACGACAGCCCCGCGGCCACCGTCTCGGCGACGAACCCGCGCGGCGGGTCGAGGTCGATGATGCGCCGGCCCAGGGTGCGCACGATCCGCCAGCCGCCGGCGTAGGTGCCGAGGCTGATGGCGAGGGCGGAGGCCCCCTGCACCCACAGGGGCACCCCGTCCCCCTCCCCCTGGACGTCCAGGGCGATGAGCACGAGCACGACGGCGGCCATCGCCCGCTGCGCCCCCTGCAGGCCGTGGCCGAGGGCCATCGCGGCGGCGGAGACCGTCTGCGCCAGGCGGAAGCGGCGGTGGACGGGCGTCGGGGCGGAGCGGCGGTGCAGCCACAGGACGCCGACCATGCCGGCGTAGGCCAGGACGAAGCCGAGCAGCGGGGAGACCAGCAGCGGCAGGAGGACCTGCTCCAGGAGCATCTCCGGGTGCGTCGTCGCGCCGGCGACCACCCCCGCGCCGGCGAGCGCCCCCAGCAGGGCGTGCGAGCTGGACGTGGGCAGGCCCCGCCACCAGGTGATCAGGTTCCAGCCGATCGCGCCCAGCAGGCCGGCCAGCACGACGCCGATCCCCGGTGCGCCGGGCGCCACGTCGACGACGTCGGTGATCGTGACGGCGATGCCGGTGCCCAGCCAGGCGCCGACGAAGTTGCAGACGGCCGCGAGCGCCACCGCCACCCGGGGGGTCAGCGCGCGCGTCGACACCGAGGTGGCGATGGCGTTGGAGGCGTCGTGGAAGCCGTTCGTGAACGCGAAGAGCAGGGCGACGGCGACCGTCGTGCCGGCCAGCAGGAGCAGCGGGTCCACCCGGCTCAGGACTCCTTGACGGCGATGGTCTCCACGGTGTGGGCCACGTGCTCGAAGGCGTCGGCGGCGTTCTCCAGCGTCTCGACGATCTCCTTCTGCTTGAGGATCTCGACCGCCTCGAAGCGGCCGTCGAAGAGGGCGGCCAGCGACTGCCGGTGCAGCTGGTCGGCGCGGTTCTCCAGGCGGTTGACCTCGACCCAGTAGTCGACGAGGGCGGCGGGGCGGCGCAGCCGCGGCATCGCCTCGGCCGTCAGCTCGGCCATCCGCGCGAGCACCTGCACGACGTCGGCGGCGGGGGGCAGCAGGGCGCCCACCCGGTACAGCACCATGAGGTCGACGGCGGCCTGCATCTCGTCGAGGCAGTCGTCCAGGCGCGAGGCCAGCTGGTAGACGTCCTCGCGGTCGAAGGGGGTGACGAAGGAGGAGTTGAGGCGTCGCAGGACGGCGTGGGTGGTCTGGTCGCCGTCGTGCTCGAGCTCCTCCATCCGCCCGGCGAGCTCCTCGCGCCGGGCGTGGGGGCTGCCCACGGCCTCCGCCAGCACTCCCGTCGCCTCGACGAGCAGGTGCCCGACCCGCGTGAACAGCTCGTCGAAGGAGCCGTCCCTCGGGGTGAGTCGCAGACGCACGTGTCCCCTCCGCTGTGGTGCCCGGTGCCCGGGGCGGCGGCTGGACCGGCTCACCACCCCGTCGGATGGTAGGTGGCCGGGGGCGCCGGAGCCGTCACCGCCCCTGGTCCGGACGGGTGGGACGGCACGACGAGGTGACGCTCAGTCACCGCCGGGGAGGCCGAGGACGCGGTCCAGCTCACCCTCGGGCAGGGGGCCGTCGCTCTCGGAGGCGGCGACCACGACCTCGGCGTAGAGGGCGATCTCCTCGGCGAGCGCGTCGTCGGCCAGCGCGTCCCGCGCTGGCTCGGCGGGGGCGACGGCGTGCTCGGGGGGGCGCGCGGCGTGCGTCATGGTGGCCCTCACCGTACGCCCCCGGCCCCCCGCCCGGGGGCCGGTCCGGCCAGCCCGGCGAGCGCGCCCGGCGTGTCGGCGGGCGTGTCGGCGGGCGCGTCGGCGGGCGTGTCGGTGGGGATGCCGGTGGGGACGTCCGTCGGCTCACCGGTGGGCAGGTCCGTCGGGTCGCCGGTGGGCAGGTCGGTGGGCACGACGAGCGGGCGGTCCTCCGCCGGCGGCACCACCGTGCGCTGCAGGCTCACCTCGGCCAGCCCCAGCCCGCCCACGGTGACCTCGTCGTAGGCCACGAGGCGGCCCGCGCGCTCGCCGGAGGCGGCGAAGTACAGCAGCGTCGCGCTCAGCGGCACCGGGCTGCCCTCGGCCAGGCGGGCCAGCCCGGCCGCGGAGATGCCGGACCCGCCCGTGGTGCCCTGCACCATCACGCGCGTGCCGGAGGCGTCCAGGCTGATGCGCCGCGAGTGCAGGTGGCCGGCCAGGACGAGCGGGACGCGGCCCAGCAGCGGTTCGGTGCCGCTGGGGTCGTGCACGAGGGCGACGTCGACGGGGTCGTCGGGGTGGTCCTCGTCCCAGGCGACGATCTCGTCGGCGAGGACCTGGTGGGCCGCGCGCTGCACCGCCTCGGCGTCGCCGGTGGCCTCCTGCCCCTCCCCGCCCTCGTCGCCGGAGGGGGTGAAGACGGGGTCGCCGTTGCCGGCGAAGCGCAGGCCGGCGACCTCCGCGGTCGCCCCCTCGTCGAGGACGACCGCGCCGGGCTGGGCGGCGACGGCGGCCTGCGTGGCGGCCGAGTCGTGGTTGCCGCGCACGTACACGTACGGGACGCCCAGGCCGGGGATGCGGTCCAGGAAGGAGGACTCCAGGCCGGTGCCCCACGTGGTGATGTCGCCGGTGTCGACGACGGCCTCGACGCCGAACTGCTCGACGAGGTCGTCGGCCAGGTCGAAGCCCAGCGGGTTCAGGTGCAGGTCGGAGATGTGCAGGACGGTCGTCACGTCCGCCCCCGCGCCGGGGCTGACGGTGCCGTCGCCCAGCACGGGCAGGTCGGCGGAGACGGCGTACAGGGTGCTGACGCTGCGCACGATGTCGGACAGGCCGCTGCGGTAGGACTCCAGCCGCTCCAGGGCGTCCTGGGTGCTGGTGACCAGGTAGGGGGCCTGCGAGAGCAGGCCGGTGAAGCGCGGCTGCTGCAGGCCCGCCGGGTCGAAGGTCGCCGCGGAGGCACCGCCGGCGGCCACGACCGCCACCAGGCACGCCGCGCCCGTCTGCAGGGTCCGGCGCAGGGCGCGGAAGACCAGCAGACCCCCCAGCAGGGCGCCGGCCAGGCCGCAGCCGACGCTCCACGCGGCGGCGCGCACCGTGGCGGCGCGGACCGTGTCGGCCACGGTCAGCTCCAGGGCCAGCAGCTCCTGCGGGGAGGTGACCAGGCGGCTGGCGGCGTCCAGGTCGACGGAGCGGATGTTGGCGGTGACGAGGACGGGCGCGGCGTGGGTGTCGAACTCGACCTTGCCCACCGGCGGCAGGTCGACCTCGACGCCGGGGCTGAGGCTCGGCTGGACGCGGACCTCGGTCTGCAGGGGCCCGACGTAGGTGGTCGAGCCGGGCGCGAGGGCGAAGCCGACGCCCGCGCCGGCGGCGGCGACGAGGAGGACGGCCAGCCACGGGACCAGCACGCGGGCGGCCCGCAGCCCGGCCCGGCCGGCCCGGTGCGAGCGCAGCGCGGCACCGGCCCGCGCGGTGCGGGCGGCGACCGCGCGGCGGGCACCGGATCGCGCGGCGGGACGAGGGGTCGCGGGCATCGACCCGATCCTCGCCCATCGGCCGCGGGCGCGCGTGACCGGTGCGCGGGGCGGGTAGGGGGCGGGCATGACGAGCACCGAGACCCCCGCCCCGGACGCCTTCCGCGACCTGCGCTCGGCCGACCCCACCGGCCGGCCCGGCCCGGCCCTGGTCACCGGCTCCGAGTCCGGCATCGGCCGGGCCACGGCCGTCGAGCTGGCCCGGCGCGGGCACGACGTGGGGGTGACCTGGTACCGCGACGAGGCCGAGGGCGAGCGGACGGCCGAGGAGGTGCGCGCCCTCGGGCGGCGCGCGGAGCTGCGCCACCTGGACCTCACGCGGCTGCCGGACGCCGCGGACGTCGTCGACGAGCTGGCCGAGGCCCTGGGCGGGGTGGAGGTGCTCGTCAACAACGCCGGCACGGGCACCTCGACGCTGCTGCTGGACCTGGCCTTCGAGGACTGGCGCGAGGTCGTGGCCACGGACCTGGACGGGGCGTTCTGCTGCCTGCAGCGGGCCGCGCGCCGGATGGTCGCGGCCGGGCGCGGCGGGCGCGTCGTCAACGTCACGAGCGTGCACGAGCACCAGCCCCGCGTCGGCGCGGCGCCCTACTGCGCGGCCAAGGGCGGCCTGGGCCTGCTGACCCGCACGGCGGCGATCGAGCTGGCCGAGCACGGCATCACGGTCAACTCGGTGGCGCCCGGTGAGATCGCCACGCCCATGACGGGCAACGAGGACGTCGACCCGCACGGGGTGCAGCGCCCCGGGGTGCCGCTGGCCCGCCCGGGGGACGCGCGGGAGATCGCCGCGGTCGTGGGGTTCCTCTGCTCGCCCGAGGCGTCCTACGTGACGGGCCAGTCGTGGGCGGTGGACGGCGGGATGCTGCAGATGGGGCCGATGGCCGGCTCGCACCTGACCTCCGGCGACTGGCGCCGCCCCTGAGCGCGGCGCGCCGGCGACCCGCCGGGACGCACCTTGTCTTGACCAGTTCCAGACTGGCTGGTGGACTGTCCCCGTGACCACGACAGCCGCGCACCACGGGGAGCCGGGTGCGCCAGGTGCCCCCGGCACGCCCGAGGAGCGGCTGCGCGCGCGGGGCCTGCGGGCCACCCGCCCGCGGGCCGTCGTCCTCGGCGTGCTCGACGGCGCCGCCGCCACCGCCGAGCACCTCGCCGTCGCCCAGGTCGTCGACCGGGCCCGCCGGGACCTGCCCGCCGTGTCCGTCCAGGCCGTCTACGACTGCCTGGACGCCCTGACCCGCGCGGGCCTGGCCCGCCGCATCGAGCCCGCGGGCCACCCCGCCCGCTACGAGGCCCGCGTCGGCGACAACCACCACCACCTCGTGTGCCGCGGGTGCGGGCGCACCGCCGACGTCGACTGCACCGTCGGCGCCGCCCCGTGCCTGCTGCCGGACCTCGGCACCCCCGGCCTGCCCGCCGGCTTCACCGTCGACGAGGCCGAGGTCGTGTTCTGGGGCCGCTGCGCCGACTGCGCCGCCACGCCCCCGCCCACGACCCCCTCCCCCACCACTCCCACGACTCCCCGACCAGCCGCTGGACCCTCAGCGGAGACGGCAGAACGAGAGGAAGCGCGATGACCGATGTCGCCAGCCAGGCCCCCGCGACCGGGGACGACCGCCCCGTCCTGACCAACCGGCAGGGCCACCCGGTCTACGACAACCAGAACCAGCGCACCGTCGGCGCCCGCGGGCCCGCCACGCTGGAGAACTACCAGTTCCTCGAGAAGATCAGCCACTTCGACCGCGAGCGCATCCCCGAGCGCGTCGTGCACGCGCGCGGCTTCGTCGCCTACGGCGAGTTCGTCGCCGACGGCACCTGGGGCGACGAGCCCATCGCGAAGTACACCCGCGCCAAGCTCTTCCAGGAGAAGGGCAAGAAGACCGACCTCGCCGTCCGCTTCTCCACCGTCATCGGCGGCCGGGACTCCTCCGAGGCCGCCCGCGACCCGCGCGGCTTCGCGGTGAAGTTCTACACCGAGGACGGCAACTGGGACATCGTCGGCAACAACCTCGCGGTCTTCTTCATCCGCGACGCCATCAAGTTCCCCGACGTCATCCACTCCCTCAAGCCGGACCCGGTCACCTTCAAGCAGGAGCCGGCCCGCATCTTCGACTTCATGTCGCAGACGCCCGAGGCGATGCACATGCTCGTCAACCTCTTCAGCCCCCGCGGCATCCCGGCCAACTACCGCACCCAGCAGGGCTTCGGCGTCAACACCTACAAGTGGGTGAACGCCCAGGGCGAGACCAAGCTCGTGAAGTACCACTGGATCCCCTCCGAGGGCGTCAAGAGCCTCACCGAGGAGGACGCCGCGAACATCCAGGCCACCAACCTGGGCCACGCGTCGGAGGACCTGTACGACGCCATCGAGCGCGGCGACTACCCCTCGTGGGAGCTGTACGTCCAGATGATGGACGACCACGACCACCCCGAGCTCGACTGGGACCCGCTGGACGACACCAAGACGTGGCCGGAGAACGACTTCCCGGCCAAGCGCGTCGGCGTCATGACGCTGAACCGCAACGTCCAGAACCACTTCGCCGAGAACGAGCAGATCGCCATGGGCACCGGCGTGCTCGTGGACGGCCTGGACTTCTCCGACGACAAGATGCTCGTCGGCCGGACGTTCTCCTACTCCGACACCCAGCGCTACCGCGTCGGCCCGAACTACCTGCAGCTGCCGGTGAACCAGGCGAAGAACGCCCAGGTGAACACCAACCAGCAGGGCGGGCAGATGCAGTACTTCGTGGACAACACGGGCGCCAACCCGCACGTCAACTACGAGCCCTCCATCACCGGTGGGCTGCGCGAGGCGCAGTACCCCACCCACGACGAGCAGGGCCCGGAGATCACCGGCCGCCTGACCCGCAAGCGGATCCCGCGGACCAACGACTACGAGCAGGCCGGCCAGCGCTTCCAGCTGATGGAGGACTGGGAGAAGGACGACCTGGTCAAGAACTTCGTCGACCTCATCGGGCAGGCCGCGCGCGCCGTGCAGGAGCGCATGGTGTGGCACTTCCTCATGGTCGACGACGAGCTGGGCCTGCGCGTGGGCGAGGGGCTGGGCATCTCCCCCGACGACGTCCGCCACCTGGAGCCGCTGGCCTCGCAGACGCTGTCCGAGAAGGAGCTGGCGCGGCTGGCCAACCTCGGCAAGAACGGCCCCCGCGACGTCGAGGGCCTGGTCATGACGCACTGCGTCCCGAACGAGCGGGTCGTCGTCACGCGCTGACGCGGCACCGTCCGGACCACCGTCCGGTCACGACGGGCGCCGTCCCCTCCCCGGGGCGGCGCCCGTCGTGCGTCCCGGGGGGGGGGGGGGGGGGCCCGCGGCCCCCCCCCCCACGGCCACGAGCGTCGCGGCCAGGACGGCGAGCGCCAGCGTCCCCAGGTGCGCCCACGTGGG